>CAIVPM010000391.1 GCA_903907815.1 uncultured Chitinophagaceae bacterium
ACACCTATCGTAAACGCTGTTGCACTTGAACTTGCTGCACCATAGTTTCCATTTGCAGTAACACTAGCTGTTGCAGTATAAGTTCCTGCCGCAGTTGGTAGTGTTGAACTTGCTGAATAAGTTGTACCGCCTGTTCCTACATAACTCCATGTTACAGTTCCAGATCCTAAATTGCCTGTAACAGATGTAGGTCCTTGTCCACTTGTATTATAGGTATAACTTCCAACCGTAACTGTAATTGTTGGGGTTGCAACGCCTATCGTAAAAGCTGTAGCACCAGAAACAGCCTGACCATAGATACCAGTAGCTGCAACAGTAGCAGTAGCAGTATAATTTCCGGCATTTGTTGGTTTGGTTGAACTTGCTGAATAGGTTGTTCCAAGTACACCTACATAGCTCCAGCTTAATGTACCTGATTGATTATTCCCAGAAACAGCCGAAGGACCTTGACTACTTCCATTATAGGTATAGCTGCCTACGGTAACTGAAATAGCAGAAGCAGATACCACTGCACCAGAACTATAATAACTAAAATTTTCTGTGTAAAGATAATAATCATAGCTGTTACCAGCAGTAAGGGCATTAGGATCAGAAACATTTGTGTTAGAAGCAGTGGTTGCAATTACTACTGTTCCCATATTACCACCTGAACCAAGTGTGGCATTATAACTATAAGCAGTCCCTTGGGTTGGTGCTGTTGGTGTTGCACCATGAAGATACCTTACAACCATCACATTTCTAGAAGCAAATTTTGTCCAGCTTAAAGTTGCAGAAGTTCCCGAAGTACTTATTGTAATAGCAGAAGGATTAGAAAGTGCATTAACTACAAAATAGGCACTATTACTTGAGCTAAAAACTGAAGATTGATTCCATGTGTTATTACCACCAGCTGACCATGTTGTATATGTATAATCTTGTGCTTCACCAACTACGTAAAGATTTCCAACCTGTGAGCATCTAGCAGCTCCAATATTTTGCGTAACGCCCATATTTGAACCAGGTGTACCATAATATCCAGTACCAGAAATTGAAGGAAAGTATTGCCATGTTGTACCATCGTATGTTAAACCAGTTCTAATATTTGTTACTAAATTTCCTACACCAACATAATAGTTATAATTCCAACCACTTGTACCTATCTGATCCCCTAAATAATAAGTACCTCCTAAATTACCTGTGTTACCATTTGGACCAGTCCAAACAGCAGAAGTTTGAGAATAAGATTTGTTGTTAAAAGCTGAACTAAGTAATACCAATAATACAAAAGCTTTTATGAAATTATTAATTCCAAGGAAAGTTGATAATAAATATTTCCTTTTGGTTTGTTCGTATATATTAATACGAATAATTGCATTAAACATAATATCTAGTTTTAAATATTTAATTGCAAATCCACCCAATACTCCCAAACCAACCACTGCCACCAAAGCAGCAGAAATAGGAGTAAAAACAAGGAGGGAGACCATAATGGCCGCAGCCACTAAACCCAAAAAGATAATTGTAAATTTTTGCTTCATAATTGACATTTTTTAGTTCGTTAAACTACAATTACAGACACAGCATTGCACTGGTCTGTTTTATATTTATCGTTATATTTTGGACAAATATATATTTATAGTGTATATAGTACACAATTTATTAAAAATAATTTTCAACCTCGCAATCGTTTTCGTAAATAGTTAAATAATGAGAATAAATGATTAAATAATGAAATAACAATGAAAGTACTAAGTAATAAGTTATGCGAATCAAGGGTTGAATAGTCAAAAAATAGACGAGGCGTAAAATTCGTTAATTGTTTATGCAAATAAATAATCTAATAAAACTTTACTACCACGTCTGCGACAAATATAATGAGCAACTTCGTTGGGAAGTACAAA
>CAIVPM010000392.1 GCA_903907815.1 uncultured Chitinophagaceae bacterium
AACTTAACTTATTTAGTTCTGCTTAAAGGGGGGGCTTCACTTTTAAAAATGACAAAATACATACTTCAAACTATTATAAACATTGAACCTAATATTTATAATTTAAGTTTAACCGGACTGTAATGATTATCAAATTAGCTAATCAGCTAATTGGTATTTATTATCCTTCAAAAGTGGAATAGAAGTAAGGAGTTTTAGCTTCAAACTCTGCGCTACAGGTATCTACCATTTTATATACCCTGCTTATTCCTAAAGATTTACGTTTATCATACACTTCATCTTCTGAAGTCTGACTCTTTACCAGTTTGGATATCTGAACATCACTAAAGCCATTTACTTTAGCTTCTTTCAATAATTCAACGGGCATATCATCGAGCGTATGTTCTTTGATTTCTTTTTCTATTGTACAAATCTTTTGAATCTGGTATAAGAACCATTGATCAATACCAGTAGCCTGAACAATACTTTTTACGGTTGTACCCTGCATCAAAGCATCTTTGATACGGAATATTCTATCCCATTTCGGTGTTTTAATGTATTCTGTAAGCTCCTGATTTTTCATTAGACTCTTACCATAATATCCCAAACCAACAGCATCATTTTCAAGACTCTGACAAGCCTTTTGAAGTGCTTCATTAAAACATCTTCCAATTGCCATTACTTCTCCTACACTCTTCATTTGTAATCCAAGTGTATCGTTGGCACCTTTAAATTTATCAAAGTTCCATCGAGGCATTTTTACAATAACATAATCCAGTGCAGGCTCAAAGTAAGCAGAGGTAGTTTGTGTAATCTGATTCTTTAATTCATCCAGATTATACCCTATAGCCAGTTTAGCTGCTATCTTGGCAATTGGATAACCAGTTGCTTTAGATGCCAGGGCAGAGGAACGACTTACACGAGGATTTATCTCAACCGCAATTATATCTTCATTCTCTGGGTTCATAGCAAACTGCACATTGCAACCACCAGCAAAATTGCCAAGTGAACGCATCATCAGAATTGCCTGATTGCGCATTTCCTGATAAGCTGTATCACTTAAGGTCATTGCAGGCGCTACGGTAATACTATCTCCTGTATGAACCCCCATTGGGTCGAGGTTTTCTACAGTACAGATAATAACTACATTATCGTTTTTATCTCTTAATAATTCTAATTCAAATTCTTTCCATCCAAGCACTGCTTTCTCTACTAATACTTCATGTATAGGAGAAGCTTCCAGACCTCTTTTTAATGCAGCATCCAGTTCTGATTTATCATGTACAAAACCACCACCAGTACCACCTAATGTAAAGGATGGACGGATAACTAATGGGAAACCAATCTGTTGTGCAAATTCTTTACCTTCCAGAAAGCTATTTGCCACATGGCTTGGCGCAACCTTAATACCTATTCGTCCCATCAACTGTCGAAACTGATCGCGATCTTCAGCAGTATCTATTGCTTTAACATCTACCCCAATTAGTCTGCAATTATATTTCTCCCAGATACCTAATTCTTCTGCTTCTTTACACAGATTTAAGGCTGTTTGACCACCCATAGTTGGCAGTACAGCATCAATCTGATTTTCCTGGAGTATCTGTTCAATACTCTCCACATTTAATGGCAAAAGGTAAACCTTATCAGCCATCATTGGATCGGTCATGATAGTAGCAGGATTACTATTGATTAGTATAACTTTTATTCCTTCTTCTCTTAAGCTTCTTGCTGCTTGAGAACCAGAATAGTCAAACTCGCAGGCTTGACCAATGATTATAGGCCCAGAGCCTATAATGAGTACGGAGTGTATTGAACGATCTATCGGCATGGCTATGAATGTTGCGCAAATGTAAAGGGCAGAAATGATTTATCTTGAAATAATATCTACCTTAGAAATAATTTAATAGATATTTGCTACACTTGCAGATTGTAAGTTTTATCTACATGATTTTACTACGCCATAGAAAGTTTCTAAAAACTGTTTTCCTGCATAGCATTACTGCTTTTGGAGGACCACAAGGACATTATGGCATGATGATAAAAACCTTTGTTCATCAACGAAAGGATATTACAGAGGCTGAACTGGTAGATTATGTTAGTTTTTGTAATATGTTGCCCGGCGCATCTTCCACACAAACACTCACACTTATTGGTTATAAAAGAGGTGGTATTCCTTTAGCTTTACTTACACTTCTTATCTGGATACTTCCTGCCTGTACTATAATGGCAGCAATGTCTTTTCTATTAGATTATTTTGATGATCAGCATATACAGCTTAATCTATTTAGCCTTATACAACCGATGGCAATTGGGTTTCTGTTATTTTCAACTACCCGTTTACACAAAATATCTGTTACTAATACTATTACCATTGCTATTGCTTTGGTAGCTTGTATAGCCACCGTTTTTCTGTTTAAATCGCCTTGGATATTCCCTATCTTAATTCTTTTAGGAGGTATTATCACTAACTTTAGTAAAAAGAGAATTCCGCAGAAAGAAACAAATACCAAAAAAATTAACTGGAATAATATACTGGTTTTTGTCCTCTTGTTTGCTATAGCAGGTTATTTATCGGAAACAGCTACCCGCTACAACTGGAAGTATAGAAAAGAGCTTAACTTATTCGAGAATAACTACCGTTTTGGAAGTCTGGTTTTTGGCGGTGGCGATGTATTATTACCCATGATGTACGAACAGTATGTAGTACGTCCGGAATCACCAAGAATAAAAGAAACTAAAAGAGAGGTTTTACAAATAAAGAAGACTGATTTCTTGACAGGAGTAGGAATATTAAGGGCCATTCCCGGGCCAGTATTTTCGGTAGGAGCATTTACTGGTGGTATGGTTATGCGGGGCGAAAACTCTCCAGTACTCCAGTTGTTAGGTTGTATATTGGGTGCTATAGGTATCTTTCTGCCAAGTGCATTGTTAGTACTATTCTTTTTTCCTTTATGGAATAATCTTAAAAAGTATGCAGTTGTTTATAGATCGCTTGAAGGAATAAATGCCAGTATAGTTGGGGTAATGGCTGGTGCTACTTTTTATCTTTCAAGGGATATTGTTATGAATGCAAGTGTTAACGACTCAATAATTAAGATAGCTGCTATCATCTCTTCTTTCCTTTTATTGAGGTATACCAAAATATTCTCCCCAGTGCTTGTTTTGATATTTCTTATTCTGGGATTATTGTTGTAGTCAAAGACATATAATTGCAATAAATTATTATAAGATATATAGCTGTAATAACAATATTTTTATACTTATTTTGAACTTATTTCAGCTTGTCTCTACTTTAATTAGTAATTTGTTATATTGCATTCCGAAATAATGTAACAGATTGCTTAAATAAATTAAAAAACACATTATGTACGGTATTGTCAATAAAGCTATTGAGAGTCTTGTTATTGAAAACTTTGGGGAAGCTAAATGGAAAATAATAAAAGAGGCGAGCGGTGTTGATGTTGACTTTTTTATGAGCAATGAACCATATGATGATGATATCACTTACAAGTTAGCAGGCGCAGTTTCAAAAGAGATGAATATTACTATAAGTGATGTACTAATTACTTTCGGTGAATACTGGGTATTAAAAACTGGAAAAGAAAAGTACGGGAGCTTGATGGAAGCTGGCGGTAGTAATCTGAAGGATTTCTTAAAAAATCTTCCGGCATTTCATAATCGTGTTATGTTGTTTTATCCCAAACTTACTCCACCCGAATTTAAGGTTACCCATGAAGAGGAAAGAAGCCTTCATTTACATTACTTTTCCAAAAGAGAAGGATTAAAAGAGTTTGTAAGAGGACTTTTGCAAGGTTTAGGAAAATTATATAGTACACCCGTTCAGATAGAATTAATAGAAGACAGAGATGCTGGTGCAGATCATGAAGTATTTAAAGTTAGCTGGTAACATATGGAACTCAAACTTAAGGACGACCAGTTTAACAGGTTGTTTCCCTTTTATATTTTTATTGATGACCATTTGATAATTCAAGGGTTTGGCAAATCAATTGCTAAAATCCTACCGCTTACAAAAGGCCTTCCTTTTAGTGATTTATTTTCTTTTAAACGTCCGGCATTAGAGCTTGTTTCTAAATCATCCTTACATACCTTAAACGACCAGTTACTAATCCTTGAATATATAGGCGATAAACAACTTTCTTTAAGAGGGCAGGTAGAATATCTGGAAAATGAGAATGCCTTTTTATTTATAGTAACTCCCTGGTTTTCTTCCATGGATCATGTAAAAGAATTTGATATAAAGATTGACGACTTTGCTATACACGATTCCTTAATAGATGTATTGCATGTACTAAAAACCCAGGAGATAGTAACGGAAGAAGTAAAAGAACTATTGGAAACCGTTAAGAAACAAAAGAACGACTTACAAAGGCTTTCACTAATTGCAGAAGAGACCGTAAATGGTGTAGTAATTACAGATACTCATGGTAAAATAGAATGGGTAAATAAAGGGTTCGCAAAAATTACAGGGTATACGCTTAAAGAAGTAATTCATCGTACTCCAGGTAGCTTTTTGCAAGGGAAAGATAGTTCCAAAGAAACGCTACAATATTTATCAAAACAGTTGGCAGAAAAGAAACCTTTTGTATGTGAGTTGATTAATTACAATAAAAAAGGGGTGCCATATTGGGTAAGAATAAATGGTCAGCCTTTATATAATTCCAGAGGTGTTCATACTGGTTTCTTTGCTATAGAAGAAGATATTTCGAAAGAGAAAGAAGCGTTTATTCAACTTAAAGAATATGAAGAAAGGTTTAAGGTTGCCCTTGAAAAGATAGGAGATAATGTTTGGATTTACGATTTTGAAACAAAGGCTACGGAGTTCTCTAATAATGATACTACTTTTCATAGTGCCAATAATAGTATTACTGGCTCCCCTAGTGAAAGCTGGTGGGATTGTTTACATCCAGATGATAAGAAGATGCTGGACGATATTGATGAACAATATAAGGCTTGTCAAATTTCGCACCATTCTATTGAATATAGAATTATAACACAAGAAGGAACTACAAAGTGGATATTAGATAGGGGAGTTGTGTTTGAAAAAAATGTCACTGGTAATCCTATCAAAATTATTGGTACGCATACTGATATTACCCGTTTAAAAGAAGTAGAGTCTGCTTTGAATAATCAGAAGAAATTCTATGAGAATATACTCAATAGTATACCTGCTGATATTGCTGTACTAGACAAAAATCATCGCTACTTATTCCTCAATCCAGTTGCTATTAAAAACCCAGAAATAAGGGAGTGGATTATTGGCAAATCAGATGAAGAATATGCTAAATACAGAAACAGACCTGTTGAAGTTGCTGATAAGAGAAAGGCGCTATTCAGAAAGGCGCTTATTTCTAAGAAACTGGAAAGCTTTGTAGAAGAGTTAACCGATAAAGATGGTAAAGTTGAATATCATTTCCGTAATATGTATCCTGTATTAAATGAACAGGGAGAGGTAGATATTGTAATAGGCTATGGATTAAATATTACCGATAGAATAAAGATTGAAAAGGAATTGGAACAAGCTAAAAAAGAAACAGAAGAAGCTGCTAAAGCCAAGGAATCTTTTCTGGTAAATATGAGTCATGAAATAAGAACTCCTATGAATGGTATCATGGGAATTACAGACTTGCTTGCTAAGACTCAACTTACTGTTCGTCAGAAAGAATTTGCCCATTTAATTAAGGAGTCTGCTAATAACTTACTGGTTATTGTTAATGATGTTCTTGATTTCGAAAAACTAATTGCTGGCAAAATAGAGCTTGAATCTATACCATTTAATATAGGACAGAAACTCAAGTATGCTATAGAAACATTCCGTTATAAAGCCGAAGAAAAAGACCTTTATATTCAGTTTAATAATAACCTTCCAGAAGACCTGTTGCTGGAGGGTGATCCATTTAGATTAAATCAAATTATTTTCAATCTGATAGGCAACTCAATTAAGTTTACAGAACATGGAGGCATTACTCTAACCACCACCATTAAAACTGCAACTGCCAATAATATGGAATTGCAAATTACTGTTGCGGATACAGGTATTGGTATTCATCAAAAGCAACTGGATAATATCTTTAATCCATATGTACAGGCAAAGGCGGAAATAAGCAGAAAATATGGTGGAACCGGGTTGGGATTATCAATATGTAAAAACCTTGCCGAAATTCAAAATGGTACCATAGAGGTAATAAGTGAAGAGCACAAAGGTTCCAGTTTTATTGTTACCATTCCGTATAAAATTTCGAAACTAAAAACATTGAACGACAAGCCTGTAATTAACACAGTTTCAATGAAGGGCAAGAAAATATTAGTAGCAGAAGATGTAGAAATAAATCAGTTCGTAGTAAGAAATATTCTGGAGTTGTGGGGATGTGAAATAACCATTGTAGAGAACGGTAAAAAAGCTATTGAAGCTGTGAAAATGAATGATTATGATTTAATTTTAATGGATATTCAAATGCCGGAGATGAATGGGTTTGAAGCAACTGATGTTATTAAAAAATTACCTCCACATAAAGCTGGTATTCCAATTATTGCCGTTACTGCAAACTCGTTAAGAGGGATTGGTGAACGGTATAAAAAAAGTGGTATGACGGATTATCTTATAAAGCCTTACAACGAAGAAAAGTTGTTTGCTGTAATAGAAAAAGTAATTGGGGCTGGTACTTCTACTACTAAAACGGTAGATTTTACAACAGAAACAATAAAAAAGAAGTCCTCAAAACTTCTGGAGAGCATGGCCGAAATGACCTGTGGCAATGAATTATATTCCAAGAAGTTGGCAGAGATATTTGTAAGAACTTCCCCTGAAATGTATACGCAGATGGAAGAAGCTTTTGCAATAAAAGACTGGGACTCTTTAGCTAGATTAGCACATAAATTTGCTTCTTCAGTAGGAGCATTAGGAATGGAAGAGGCAATGATATTAGTAAGGAAAATGGAAGATTCTGCAAAAAGTAGAAAAAATTTAGATAATATTGAAAAAGATTTATCTACTTTTGGGATCATTTTAAATAAAGCTATTAATGAACTAAAATTAGAATTTCTTTAATATTGTACAATATTAAACCCACTACTATGGCCACCAAATATTCTATTTTGATTGTTGAGGATGATGAATTTTCTGTAGCACTACTGGAAAGAAACCTGTCTTTTTTTGATACAGCAAGTATTAACCATGTATCTACAACCGTAAAAGATGCTATTGCTTTTTTGTCGGTTAATTCTCCCGATATAATTTTTTTAGATATAGAATTACCTGATGGTAAAGGGTTTGATATAATACCTTTTATAACTGGCAACCCTACTGTAGTGGTACTTACTGGCGATGAAGGCTATGCTTTTACTGCTTTTGAAAATGGGGTTTTCGACTTTTTAAAGAAACCTTTTACCCCTGCAAGATTCAGGACTTGTATGGATCGTATAGAACAGACTCAAAGCAAAAGAAATGTTTTGAACGAAAATGATAATGCTATTCTTTTCGTGAAATCAGGTGTAAAACACGTTAAGATAAATCTTGATGAATTGTTGTATGCAGAAGCAGTAAATGATTATGCCAAACTACATCTTCAGAATGGAAAAGAGTTGCTGATTAATCTTTCTTTGAAGGAACTAATGCAAAAAATTCATGGTCTTACTTTTCTACAGGTGCATAGATCTTTTCTGATAAATATGCAACAGATAGACCTGGTAGAAAATGATACCATTAAAATAAAAGGTTCGGAAATACCTATTGGCAAAACCTTCCGACCTGCTTTTCAGAAGGTGCTGAATAGCTAGATGGCTAATCTAAGTTGCTAAAAACTAACCATTGCTTCTTGAATCATATTGTTAAGAGATAACAGAATACTTCCTGCAACAAGCTACCGCATTATATTTGCCGCATGCATTATGTTTCTGTAGAAGGTATTTCTAAAAGTTATGGTATAACAGGTCTGTTCGATAAGTTGTCGTTTAATATAAATGAAGGCGATAAAATTGCTTTAGTAGCCAGAAATGGTGTGGGAAAATCTTCTCTGTTAAAAATACTGGCAGGGAAAGATACTCCGGATAATGGAAAGGTATGGATCAATAAAGACGTGAATGTTGCCCTCTTTGAACAGGATAATTATTTTGAAGAAGAGAAGACTGTTCTGGAAAATATTTTTCATACCGAACATCCTATTATCAACGCTATTAAACTGTACGAGGCGGCTATAGAAAGCAATGATGGCCCTGCTATTACCCATGCATTAACCTTGATGGATGAATTGCAGGCATGGAATTTTGAAGCTAAAGTAAAACAGATTCTTACCCGTTTAAATATTCATGATCTTCAACAACCTGTGAAGATGCTGAGCGGTGGACAAAGAAGAAGAATTGCACTGGCACAAACATTAATAGACATAGGCTTTGAAAGAAAACATTCTTTTTTAATGATGGATGAACCTACCAACCATCTGGATGTACAAATGATAGAATGGCTGGAACATTATTTGAATCAGGAGAATGTTACCCTGTTACTGGTTACCCACGATCGTTATTTTCTGGATGCAGTAGCAGATGAAATATGGGAACTGGAAAGAGAGAATCTTTATACCTACAGAGGCGATTACGAAAACTTTCTGGAGAAGAAAGCTGCCCGCCTGGAAAGTGAACAATCGAGTATTAATAAAGCGCGTAACGACTATAGAAAAGAGCTGGAATGGATGCGTAAGCAACCTAAGGCAAGAACGACCAAATCGAAAAGTCGTCAGGATAATTTCTATGAAGTAGAAGAAAGAGCGAAGCAGAAAATTCAGGATGCTCAGATGCAGTTACAAGTTAAGATGAGTAGACTGGGAGGTAAGATTCTGGAACTGAAAAAGCTGTATAAAAGTTATGGAGATACTGCTATATTAAAGGGCTTTGATTATACTTTTAGCAAGGGAGAAAGGATTGGTATTATTGGTAAAAACGGAGTAGGTAAATCTACTTTTTTAAATATTATTCAGGACTTAGAAAAAGCAGATTCAGGCAAAGTAAACATTGGCGATACGGTAGTGTTTGGAAACTTTGCTCAGAAGGGGCTTGATACAAAAGATAATATCAGGGTAATAGAATATGTAAAATCTTTTGCAGAAAACTTCCCGTTAGCGGATGGCAGCAGTCTTAGTGCATCGCAATTTCTGGAACTGTTTTTATTTACACCCGATAAGCAATATACCTACATTCAATCGCTAAGTGGAGGAGAGAAAAAGAGACTACAATTATTGAGTATATTATTTAGAAATCCTAATTTCTTAATCCTCGATGAGCCTACCAATGACCTTGATCTTCCTACCTTAAATGTGTTGGAAAACTTTCTGGCCGACTATCCTGGTTGTATCTTAATTGTAAGCCATGACCGTTATTTTATGGATAGACTGGTCGATCATTTATTTGTATTTGAGGGAGATGGTGTAGTAAAAGATTTCCCTGGAAACTATACACAGTATAGGTTTATACAAAAAGAAGAAGAAAAGAAACAGGCTGAAGAAACGCAACAAAAAGCAGTAGCTACTGCACCTACAGAAGAAGCTCCTGCTAAAAAGAAAATGGGCTTTAGA
>CAIVPM010000393.1 GCA_903907815.1 uncultured Chitinophagaceae bacterium
ATCTGCGTAAGGGTGTGTATTACCGTTTCATTATCCATTTTGTGCAGCTTTGCATCGGTTAGTTTCTGCTCCACAAAAAAGGTGGCCACATTATGTATATAGCCCGCCTTCTGATTGGATAAACCTACACCTCTCAAGGTATCTATTGATATTGCTAATACTTGTTGAGGCTTGGGCTCTTTTCCATTAAATAAACCTATAAAACGAGCATAAATTACATCAGCTACCTTAGTGCTAAGTTGTTGACTAATAATACTCGCCATTAATCGAAGTGGTATATTATTTTTGTGCGTAAGTTCAAATGAAATTTCTTTCAATAAAGAAATCATTTTTTTATCCTTTGATAAATGATCTTTGTAATTCATTGGCACAAGATAATATATTTTTAAGAAATGAATACAGAATTAGTAATTACCGAAGATGGGTCTCATACCATTTATTTACCCGATTTACAAGTTACTTATCATAGCACCCATGGCTCTATTCAAGAGAGCAATCATGTATTTATTAATGCTGGGTTAGATTATATTGCTTCCAAACATTATAATCCAATCCGAATCTTTGAAATGGGTTTAGGTACAGGTTTAAATGCTTTATTAACAGGCAAATGGACAGTAGAAAATAATATTGCTATTGATTATGTTGCCATAGAATTATTCCCATTACCTAAAACAGAAATTGATACTCTAAACTATGTATCCATATTACAAGATAAACAAGGCTTTTTTGATCAAATACACAACGCAGAATGGGGCAAGGAAATAAGTATTTCTCCTTTTTTTAATTTCTTAAAACTAAATACCTCCCTACTAAACTATTCCCCTACAGAGAAGTTTGACCTTATTTACTTTGATGCATTTGCACCTTTAATTCAGCCGGAGTTATGGACAACCGAAGTATTTATTACATTATATAATTTACTAAACAATGGAGGAGTGTTAACTACCTATTGTTCTAAAAGTGATGTAAGAAGAAGTATGATGGCAGCAGGATTTACGGTAGAAAAAATTCCTGGTCCTCCTGGCAAAAGAGAAATGGCAAGAGCAATAAAGTAATAGTGGAGGAGTCTGTTGCTGATTTCAAGTAAATACAATAACGAACAAGCAGCTTGTGTACATTCTGTCTCCTACCTCCTCACTCCTGTCTCCTTATTAAAAAACTTCTTATTCAGCCAGTTACATAAATAGGCACTTCCCACTCCTACTGCTGCTCCTACCAATACATCGGAAGGATAATGTTCTCCCAGTTTTATACGGGAATATCCCACACCGGAAGCCCAGGCATAGGCGGGTGCTACTATATACCACTTTGGAAAAGCAATACTCAATGCAGCAGCAGTTGCAAAAGCGGTTGATGTATGTCCCGAAGGAAAAGAAGGATCAGTATCTACCTGATAAGGCGTAATTAAAGAGGGGTAATCGAGGTAGGGTCTACGACGATTTACAATATACTTTGAACCTTGAGTAACAATTGTATTTGCTGCAAGCGACCCTACTATATACCATCCAACATTTTTTAAGTGCTTATCTTTTTTTAGATAACCATAAGCCAGAATTGCCGAAGGGGTAGCTAATGCCATAGGATACACCGAAGCCGAAAAACCTTTCCAGACACCAGAAGGATTTGCGCTGTTGTTATGTATTAACCATTGCGTTTCTCCATCCTGCGAATAGG
>CAIVPM010000394.1 GCA_903907815.1 uncultured Chitinophagaceae bacterium
AGAATTTGAAGATATTAAAAAGTATAAATATGGTGTTTTATATTGGGAATTATATCGCAATTTGAGTGATGGCTCAATAATAAAAAAAATGGATAAAAAGAAACCAATTGAAGATATTGGATTAATACCTGAAAATATTCACCAGGGACAAATTCATTTAGATGAAGAAGGGTATAATGAAGAAGATCGAACTGTATCACAAGCAATACTATTCTGGAATAATGATATCTATAACTGTATTAATTGTTATATTGATAACCCACTTTATGTGTTACAAAAAGGTATGAAAACTACTTCAATTCTTCTTTTAAAATTAATTCCTTGATAATAAATAATGGAAAAAAGAAGTGCGGAAAAAGAAAAACTTCTTTTCCCGCATAGTCTAGTTAGTCTGGTTCTCCGAAGAGGACTCTTTTTTCCATAAACAACAACCATTATAGAAAGTTCAAAAGGAAAAAAGGACTCGGCGGGTTCACAACTCGCAACATCTTATTAATCAGGCTACACGCTTTATCATTTGCTACATGAATCTGTGTTGTAAACAAAAATATAAGCACTGCCTTTGCAAACATTGGTGCTTTTCTTTTTTGAAAAGACAAGATTTTAAAATCAGTATATTTGTACAAAATAAATATCATGGGATTAGTATATGCTGATTTAGAAATAATTAATACTATAGATATAGCTTTAGCTAAAAAAAGTATTATTGGAGAAGAAGAAATTAAATCATTAAGGGTAAATGCTTTGGTTGATACTGCTGCTTATAATATGTGTATTAATGAGATAATACAATCACAATTAGAATTACCTTTTGTTGAAAAAAGAACTGGGGTATTAGCAAACGGAGAAATTGAGACTTACGATTTAGTTGGTCCACTTACCATTAAATTTAAAAACAGGACTACTATATGTAATGCATTGGTTTTGCCTGGTAATAATGAAGTGCTTTTAGGAGCAATTCCAATGGAAGATATGGATGTGATTATAGACCCTAAAAAACAAACACTGGAAGTAAACCCCGAGCACCCATATTTTGCTCAGATGAAACTTAAATAAATTGCATTTGTATCCCTTAATGACTTGTATTACTATTGCCTCCTTGCCTTCGCCTCTTTGCCTTGTATTATTGCTGCTGTTGATGATGATGTTCTTCCTCCTGATATTCTGGAACTTCTTCTTCGTCTTTCTTTTTAGACGACACTGTTTTCATCTGTACATTATTTACTTCTTCAAACACATGCCCATCTTCGTAACCAATGGATACATATACAGAAAGAGTTTGTTTGGTAAGTCCTTTAAAGCTTCCTTTTACAGGAGTACAATCGGTAAAATTCTTTCCTACTGCCAGCTTAATATGGTTATCGGAAACCCATACATTATTAGTAGGATCGATGCCCGCCCAACCATAGCCAGGAACATAAGCTTCTACCCATGCATGTGTAGCACCCTCGCCTCGCATACCATCTTTATTGGGACAGATATAACCACTTACATACCTGCTGGGAATACCCATTGAGCGCAGTATCTGCAACATTAAATGAGCAAAATCCTGACATACCCCCGACTGATGTTCCAGTATCTCATCTACCGTAGTTTCGATAGTGGTAATGCCCTTTATATATTTAAAATGCTTATATATATAATGGCAACATTCCTCGGCAATCATGGCCACCTTATTACCAGCTACCAATTCCAATGCCTTTATTATTTCATCAATTTTATGTTGGGAAACTATATTATCGGCTTTACTCAACTCCAGTAGTTGTAAGTTATTGCCAATATCCACTTTTAAATCTATCAGTGAGGTAGCAACCGAAACAGCAGCTGTAGCAGGCTTGATAGTCCTTACAGTAAGTTTGCTATCTACCACCAGTTGCTTATGCAATCCCAGTATATTAAACAGTCCTACTTTGTTGCCCCAGTAATCGTTGTAAGTAAATACATCAGGGTTGTCGGTAATATCAATTTCGTGCATCAGCAATTCCTGCTCCTCATTATTAAAAGGATAAATAATAATGGCATTGTTGCTCTCTTTTACCGTTCGGGTGTACTCGTATTTGGTAATGTGATGTATCTTAAAAACAGGCATTATGTCTCAGTTATGAATATGAAAAGAATTGTTTAGCTAAGCTATAGCTGAAGGCCTCTAACTCTTTTCGGGTATCTATTAAAAACGGGTGCAATGTAGTTTTATTCAGCGATTCAAACTCGGTAAACTGAATATTACTGATTACTCTTCCCAGTCTGCGCGTCATAACCGGTTCGGTTTCAACTGCTTTATTGTTTTTTATTACATCCTTAAAATATTTTTCTACCTGAATTAGGGTATAAATAACACTCCTTGTAAAGGTAATATTGAATAAAACCTGATGCAAAGCATTCTTATTGGTATTATTGGAATTGTAGTATTTAAGATGCAATTCGTAGCCAGAAAGAGAAAGCAATAATGGTCGCCAGTACAAAATATCCCTTTCATTTTCTATATCATAATCAATACCTTCAAAATAATGAATACCCATTTCGATAGTGAGTAAACATCTTTCAATATAACGGCCTAGACTCATGAAATTCCAGCTCATACCACGAGGCATAGTAGTATCGGCAACCCCATTGAAAAGAATACACTCTTTGGTAAGTGCATCAATGTTTTCTAAAGCATTTACTTCCTTAAAATCTTTACTGCATTGATTTACCAGATGATAAATCTGATTCATCTGTTCCCACACTTCTTTAGTAATATGATCCTGCACGCCACGGGCATTTTCGCGGGCTCTTGTAAGAATAATTTTCAGAGAATTACTATTCTGCGTATTGAACATGATATACTTTAATACCGCCTCGGAATTATACTCTATAGCCAGTTTTTCTTCTTCGGGAAGGAAGGTATAAATATCCAGTACTTTCTTCCAGGATAAAGTTTGATTTACGCCTTTATCCAACATCAATATATAATGGGTTCTGATAGTCCTTAAAAGTCCGTCAGCTCTTTCGATATAACGATTAAGCCAAAACATGGAGTCTGCAATTCTACTTAACATATATTCAGAATTAAGTTTAAATAATTAATTAGCGGATTTAAGAATTAGTGAATTACGTATTAACTGATTAACGAATTAGCGAATTGAATACATTCAAAATTTATCATTTAACATTCTACACATTTATTCTGTATTCATTATCAAATTAGTGTTAGTCCACAATCCAGGTATCCTTACTTCCCCCACCCTGCGAAGAGTTTACTACCAGAGAACCTTCTTTTAAGGCTACCCTTGTTAGTCCACCAGGAACTATATGAATTTCATTAGGTCCACACAAAGCATAAGGCCTTAAATCGACATGACGAGGAACAAATTTTCCATCAATAAAACATGGCACTGTAGACAATTTAATAATTGGCTGCGCAATGAAACTTCTTGGATCTTCATCTACCGCCTTTCTAAATTCTGCCACCTCTTTATCATTGGTATTATTCCCCATCAGCATACCGTAACCACCCGATTGATTAGTGCGTTTAATAACCATATTATTGATGTTATCAAACACATGGTTTCTCTTCTCCAGATCACTCATTTCGTATGTAGGAACATTTGGCAAAATAGGTTCTTCGTTTAAATAATACCGAATCATATCAGGCACATATTTATATACTGCCTTATCATCGGCAACCCCATTACCCATTGCATTTACAATAGCTACATTACCCTTTCTAAAAGCACCTACCAGTCCTGGAACACCCAGTACACTATTAGGTTTAAACACCAATGGATCAAGATACTCATCATCTACCCTGCGGTAAATAACATGCACTTGCTGCAGTCCATTAGTCGTCTTCATATATACCTTATGGTTATCTACCACCAAATCGCGTCCTTCTACCAATTGTATACCCATCTGACGTGCCAGGAATGTATGTTCGTAATAAGCAGAATTATAAATACCTGGCGTAAGAATTACTGCTGTAGGATTAGATACCTGCTGAGGCGCATTGGCCTGCAATACCTGATGTAACAACAAAGGATAATTATTTATCATCCTCACATTATTATTGCCCAGCATATCTGGGAAAAGCCGCTTGGTAACTTCTCTGTTTTCAAGCATATAACTTACCCCGGATGGTGTACGTAAATTATCTTCCAGCACATAGAAAATTCCATCTTCTCCACGAATAAGATCTATACCACTTATATGTATATAGGTATCGTGAGGCACTTTAATTCCAAAAACCTCTCTGGTATAATGCGGACAAGAAGCAATTAATTCGGCAGGAATTACTTTATCATTCAGAATATTCTGTTCATTATAAATATCTTTCAAAAACATATTCAGCGCTTTTAAACGCTGCTTTATACCACGCTCAATATTATCCCATTCCTTACCAGAAATAACACGAGGGAGTATATCGAAAGGGAAAATGCGCTCGATACCTTTATTATCACTGTAAACAGTAAACGTGATACCCTGTTGCATAAACAATTCTCCTGCAATCTTATTCTTCATTTCAAGATCGGCAACAGAGAAAGAATCAATTGTTTTAATGATATTTTGATATTCAGCTCTAATACCATAACTAACCTTCATTTCATCCCAGATATTATTATTTTGTAGCACGTAATCCATAATTCTACATTTTATTCACTTACTATTGTTATTAATTTACAGCCAATTGATAAAAGTGGTTAAATATATAATAAATTATAATATAGTGTAAATTATCTTAAAAACAGTATTGTTTATTTAATCCTGATATGCTTAATAATGAATAGTTCAACTCTCTTAACACAACTAACAAAAGCTTTGAAAACAACTTCCTTTTTAAGTCTACCATGTAGTAAACTGAATAACTTGTATGTTTGTATAATTCAGCCAGAATAGAAGGATAAAATTATTATTTAAAAGAAATGAAGATATTAGTTATACGTTTTTCATCCATTGGAGATATTGTACTCACCACACCTGTTTTACGTTGTATAAAACAACAGGTACAAGATGCTGAATTACATTTTTTAACTAAGAAACAATTCACCCCATTAATTAGCTTTAACCCTTTTGTAGATAAAATAAAAACACTGGATACCAGCTGGGATTTAATGATACATGAACTTATGGTAGAAAAGTACGACTACATAATTGACCTGCATCATAACCTTAGAACATTGCGGATAAAAAAAGCATTAAAAGGAATTCCAAACTTCTCATTCAATAAACTTAATATTCCTAAATGGCTATATACTTTTTTAAAGATAAACAAGTTACCTAAAATACATATTGTAGACAGATATATTGCTGTTGCAAAGCCTTTAGGTGTAAAGAATGATTTAAAAGGACTGGACTTTTTTATAAACGATAAAGAATTAATAAAAGATAAAGACATACCAGCTTCGCATGCTTACGGCTTTATTGGAATAGTAATTGGAGCTGCATTAAATACCAAGAAATTACCTGTAGAAAAGATAAGACAACTTTGTAATTCTATTCAATATCCAATAATGTTAATGGGAGGAAAAGAGGATAAAGAAAATGGAGACATTATTGCTATGGGAGATGATATTAAAATATATAATTCCTGCGGAAAATTTTCTCTAAATGAAAGTGCTCAATTAGTAAAGAAAGCTAAATTGATCATCACCCATGACACTGGACTGATGCACATTGCGGCTGCATTAAACAAACCTATTATTTCAATATGGGGCAACACTACTCCCCTATTTGGAATGAATCCATATTATAAAGAAAGCAGTCAGGCAGCTTCTATAATATTTGAAATAGAACTATGCTGCAGACCTTGTAGTAAAATAGGGTATGCTAAATGTCCTAAAGGGCATTTTAAATGTATGCAAAACCAACCTATAAACTTAATTGCAGAGACTGCCATTAAAATGCTTAGCAAAGTTTAGTCCTATACACAAGAAATTCATAAGGAGAAAGCTGAAAATTCTCCCCTTCATTAAAAGAATAATGAATACCAGAAAACACTTGCGTAAAAATTCCTTTCATCAATTGATGGTTAAGTGAAAAACGAACAAATTCAGCACTAAAATTGAGTAAAACTAAAACAATTTCATCTCCATGTTTTCTAAAGAATCCCATAGCGCCATTATGCTGAACAGGTAGGATGAAAGTCTCCCCAGAAATTACAGCCTCTGATTTATGTAATTCAATGAGGGTTTTATAAAAATCATGCAGCTTAATATCACTCCAGTTTAACTCGTCTTTATCAAAGAATAATAGTCTCTTTCTATTAGGAACTTCCTGTCCGGAATATATTAAAGGATACCCCTTCCAGGTAAAGGCGAATACCGCCATTGATTTAGCAGCATTGCCATACTTATCATACTCTGTTCCTGTCCAGCTATTCTCATCATGGTTTGAAGTGAAATACATCTTATAAGAATCGGGCGGATACTGACTGTAAGAATGCAGCACATTATAAATCTCATTTAAAGAATGCTCTCCTTTTATATAGGACTCCGATTTATGCATCCATTTCCATGCATAGCTTACATCGAATACATCATGATATTGTACTTCCTCGCATTCAGCCAACCAGAATGAAGGTTTTATCTCATCACATTGAGTACGGGCATCTTTCCAGAAATCCAAAGGAACTAAATGTGCCATATCACATCTAAATCCATCAATGTCAAAATTGGTTACCCAATATTGCATAGCCTCTATCATTGCTGCTCTCATAGCAAAATTGCTATAATCCAGATCTATGACATCTTTCCATCCATTTTCTTCAATAAAATTTCCTGCAGAATCTTTCATGTACCATTCAGGATGCTCAAAAGTCCAGTGATGATCATATCCGGTATGATTAGCAACCCAATCAATAATTATTTTTATATCCAGTTTATGAGCTTTCTCTACCAAACTTTTAAAATCAGTTTTAGTACCAAACTCTTCATTAATTTCTGTATAAGAAGCAGCAGCATAATAGCTACCTAATGTTCCCTGACGTTCTTTTATACTGATAGGTTGAATAGGCATTAGCCACAATATTCCAATACCCATTTCTTTTAGTCTTGGTAGATGTTTTCTAAAAGCTTCAAAGGTTCCTTCCTTTGTATATTGACGAGTATTTACTTCATAAATACATGCTTTTTTTGACCACTCAACAGTTGGGAACAGATTGCTCATATCACTAATTTTAAGTGCCTTATTATGAAGGCATTACGTGGCTAAAGTAAGTAATTATTGAAATCTATCTTGATATATATACCCAACCAGAGAATTGATAGGAACTATTTACAGTTATCACATAATAATATGTACCAACCGGTAATGGAGAACCATTTAAATTACCATCCCATGAATTATCATACTGGTTGTTTTCATACACTTTATTTCCATTTCTATCATACACATTCACAGTAAGATTCTTATAGGATGAGCCATTCGCAA
This sequence comes from uncultured Chitinophagaceae bacterium, assembly GCA_903907815.1. Lineage (GTDB taxonomy): Bacteria > Bacteroidota > Bacteroidia > Chitinophagales > Chitinophagaceae > CANFLJ01. The sequence continues at coordinate 7,405 of CAIVPM010000394.1, forward strand.
AAACCCATTTATCATTCTTACCATCCCCATTTGGAGAAAATGCATTTGGAACAATTGGTTTATCAAGTACAGTAACATTTACAGAATCATAAGCTTTACAACCATTTAATGCAGTAGCTTCTATAATATAGCTTGTATTATAAATTGCAGCACAAACAACTGACAAAGAGGTATCGTTATTAAGATATAATCCAGGAGTCCAGTTAACTGAAGCAATAGGATCTGGAGTAGTGACATTAATAGGAAAACTACTTCCTGCTATTATGCTCGTATCACTTCCAGCATTAATTTTTGGCGATGCATCAACATGAATAATTTGCGTTATAGTATCGCTATTACAACCACCTAATCCTGTAGCAAAAAACTGTACTTTAAATTTACCAGTATCGGCATAACTATAGTTTGAATTTAAATTATAAGCAACTCCTCCATCGCCGAACGACCAATTATAATAAGCTACATAATTTGCATTTCCCAGATAATTAAATTGCGCCCCTGAATATTGACAAATGACTGTAGGTATAGAGATATTACTGTTCGGTTTTGGATAAATTTTAATTTTTATAGTTTTATAAATACTATCACAACCTCTAATACTTAACACCGTATCAATTAATAATGTGTCTCTATAATATTTATTATTTTTATAGACTAAACTATCACAACCATTTACTATTGAATTTTGCTTAACTGGAGTAATACTTCTGATAGTTATATAGTTCATTCTATAAATACTATCACAACCAAAAACATTCTTAACTGTATCGATAGCAATTGCTGAACCAGTATAAAGTGTACCATTATAAACAAAAGGTTTACAAGCAACTATATTATTAGTTTGCCTTACGGGGTTTGCATTATGAACAATTATTGAAGTTATTCTATAAACGCTATCACAACCGCCAACAGATTTAATTGTATCTTTTAATGTAGTAGAAATATTATAACCATTGCCATTAAATACTACAAACACACAGCCTTCTACATTAAGCGATTGATTAACAGGAACTATTTTATTAATTGTTAGATTTAAAGTAGCTATGCTGTCACAGCCCTTCGCATATAAACTATCAAATGTATAAGCTCCACTGGTAGTGTACGTCGTTCCATGCCAGGTGTAAGAACTACATGCAGTCTGATTAATTGTAGCAGTAGTAGGTTGATTGATGGTCAGGTTTAATGTCGTTAAACTATCACATCCCTTCGCGTTTAAACTATCAAATGTATATGATCCACTGGTGGTATACGTTGTTCCATGCCAGGTGTAGCTGCTGCAGGCTGTCTGAT
>CAIVPM010000395.1 GCA_903907815.1 uncultured Chitinophagaceae bacterium
ATAAAAAAAGGCTTACCTGAACGTAGGTAAGCCTTCTTTAAATATGTTTGTAACATAGCATACAATCATAGCTTACCCATGGAGTAAGTGATGATGATGGTATGTGTTTATTAAATTCATGCAGCGAATGTAGATATATTTTGTCTTTGAAAAAGAATATTTACTGTTATTTGCACAAATTATTAGAAATTAAACTTAAAACATATGTGTGGAATTGTTGGATATATTGGAGAAAGAGAAGCTTATCCGGTAATTGTAAAAGGTTTAAAACGGCTGGAATATCGTGGCTACGATAGTGCAGGAGTTGCTTTAAGAGATGGTGGATTGAAAGTGTATAAGAAACAAGGCAAAGTGGCCGATCTGGAAGAATATACCGTTGGAAAAGATTTACATGGTCATATAGGTATAGGACATACCAGATGGGCTACCCATGGAGAACCAAGCGATAGAAATGCACACCCACACCTTTCTAATAGTGGTAATCTTGCAATGATTCATAATGGAATCATTGAGAATTATGCTCAGATAAAACAAGAATTAGTAAATAAAGGATACACTTTTAAAAGTGATACTGACACAGAAGTGTTACTAAACTTTATTGAAGATATTCAGATAAACAATACCTGTTCGGTTGAAGAAGCCTTACGTATTGCACTTAAAAGAGTAGTAGGTGCTTATTGTATTTTATTGATTTCCACCGATGAACCCGATGCTATTATTGCTGCCAGAAAAGGAAGCCCTTTAGTAATTGGTATTGGAAAAGGAGAACACTTTTTAGCAAGCGATGCCTCCCCTATTATTGAATATACAAAAGAAGTAGTTTACGTAAATGATTACGAGATTGCGATTGTTCGTCGCAACGAACTTATTCTTAAGAATCTGGGTAATGAAGTACAAACTCCGTTCATTCAGAAACTAGATATGGAATTAGCTGCTATTGAAAAAGGTGGCTATGAACATTTCATGTTAAAAGAAATTCACGAGCAGGCCGAAACAGTGCATGATTGTCTTAGAGGTAGATTATTGCCTGATCAGGGAAAAATTATCATGAGTGGGATTGATAATCACCTTGATACTTTAGTAAATGCCCCTCGTATAGTGATTGTAGCTTGCGGAACCAGCTGGCATGCAGGTCTGGTAGCAGAATACATGATTGAAGAGCTATGCAGAATTCCAGTTGAAGTAGAATATGCCAGTGAATTCAGGTATAGAAATCCTGTTGTAAATAAAGGAGATGTGATTATTGCTATTTCTCAGAGTGGAGAAACTGCAGATACAATGGTTGCATTGGAAAGCGCTAAGGAAAAAGGCGCCTTTATATTTGGCGTTGTAAATGCGGTAGGTAGTAGTATTGCCCGTATTAGTCATGCTGGTGCTTATACGCACTCTGGTCCTGAAATAGGAGTAGCAAGTACTAAAGCGTTTACTGGTCAACTGGCTGTATTAACCATGATGGCATTAAAGATGGGTTATGCTAAAGGCACTATCACATCGGAACGTTATATTCATTTAATGCAGGAGCTTCATTCAGTTCCGGAGAAAATAAATGAGATTCTAAAAGACACTACTGCCATACAAAATATTGCAACCAAGTATAAAGATGCCGAAGATTTTCTGTTCTTAGGTAGAGGATATAATTTCCCTATTGCTTTAGAGGGTGCTCTTAAATTAAAAGAGATTTCTTATATACATGCAGAAGGGTATCCGGCAGCAGAAATGAAGCATGGTCCTATAGCATTGGTAGAAGATACGCTTCCTGTTTTGTTTGTAGCAACAAAAGATACTTACTACGAAAAAATCGTTAGCAATATTCAAGAAATAAAAGCCCGTAAGGGTATGGTTATATCAGTAGCTACTGAGGGAGATTCTCTTTTAGAAGATATGTCCAACGATATTATGTACGTTCCTGAAATTGATGAATTGATAGCACCATTATTAAGTGTAATTCCATTACAATTATTAAGTTATTATATAGGTATCGAAAGAGGTTGTGATGTTGACAAACCAAGAAACCTTGCTAAGAGTGTAACGGTGGAATAAAATAATTAGCTGATTAGCTAATTTGCTAATGTGCTAATGAATACAATTCATAATTCGCTAATCCGCTAATCCGTTAATTCGCTAATTAATATGACAAAAGAAGTAGCAATAGATTTTTCTAAGTATTCCGATGGGTTAGTTCCTGCCATAGTACAGGATAGTAAAACTAAGGTAGTATTAATGCTGGGTTTTATGAATGCCGAAGCATTGAAAGTTACCCTTCATACAAAAAAGGTTACTTTTTATAGTAGAAGCAGAAAAAGAATCTGGACTAAAGGAGAAGTTAGCGGCCATAATTTATTATTGGATTCAATAACTCCTGATTGCGATAATGATACTTTATTAATCAAGGCTACTCCTACAGGACCAGTTTGTCATACGGGTAGTGATACCTGCTGGAATGAAAAAAATATTGGTGAAGGAGTGGCACAGGAACCAGAATTTTTACATTACCTGGAAACTATTATAGAAAAGAAAAAGGCTGCTGATCCAAAACATTCCTATACTGCATCTTTATTTCAGAGAGGGATTAATAAAATTGCTCAAAAGGTGGGGGAAGAAGCAGTAGAGCTGGTAATTGAAGCAAAAGATAATGATCAGGATTTATTTTTAAATGAGGCAGCTGACCTTCTATTCCATTATTTAATTTTACTTAACGCAAAAGGATTTAATTTGCAACAGGTAAAAGACATTTTAAAGAAAAGACATTCTAAGTAAATAAACAATACAAACTGAAAGAATAAAATGAACAAGTTTTTAATAGTATTAGCTTTCTTAGCTTCCTCTATAACAGTAAGTGCACAAGAAAAAGGCTACCTGGTAACCGGAAAAATTAAAGGACTAAAAGATAGTACCATGGTATTCCTGATGGATGCACAGGGCGCTACAATTGCACAAGACTATAGTTATGCCGGAGGATTTAAATTTGTAGGACATACCGATGAACCAAGCTTTTTTCAGATAGGTTTTATTGGTCTCGATAATAAATTTGTAGAAGTCTTTATGCATAATGAAAAAGTATCTGTAGAAGGCGATATTAATCACCTTTATGCAGCTTCTGTTACTGGTTCTTTATTGCAACAGGATTTTGCTACTTATACTGCTATATTCAATCCATTAAAAGAGAAACTGAATAACACTTATGGTAAGATTAATGCAGAGAAGGACAGCAAGAAAAAAGACTCTCTGGTAAATGTTTTTACTGCTACTAAAAATAAGGTAATTGAGCAATCCAGAAATTTCTTTACCTCAAAACCAGGATCACCAGTAAGTACGTTTTTATTGTATGTTGTACATCCAATATTTGGAGAAACGAATGATCTGGAAGCTATATACCAGACCTTAAAGCCTTCCGCTAAAGAATGTATCTATGCTAAACTAATAGAACAAAAAATAGCAGAGTCAAACATTGGTGCTGTTGGTACAAAAGAAGTTGACTTTGTTCAGAACGATACTGCAAATCATCCGGTTTCTTTATCTTCATATAAAGGGAAATATGTATTGGTAGATTTCTGGGCTAGCTGGTGCCGTCCTTGTAGAATGGAGAACCCAAATGTACTGGCTGCTTACAATGCCTTTAAAGATAAAAACTTTACAGTACTAGGTGTTTCTTTGGATCAACAAAAAGATAACTGGATCAAAGCCATAAAAGATGACAAGCTGCCTTGGATGCAAATTTCAGATCTTAAAGGATGGGGCAATGCTGCATCTCAATTATACAAAATCAGTAGCATCCCTGCTAATATGCTGATTGATCCAAATGGTAATATAATTGGCAAGAATTTACGAGGAGAGGAATTAATGATGAAACTAAAAGAGATACTGAAATAAATTCCTTTTTACCTATAATTTGATAAAAGACTGCACTTATTTTTGCAGTCTTTTCTGTTTATACTAGTTACTAAAGTTTAAAATAAAACAACACATATATGAGCACACTTATTGAAAAATTAGGCATTAGATATGCCACCAAAAAAATGACTGGTGAAAAGATTTCATCAGAAGATTTAAACAGCATTCTCGAAGCTATCAGATTAACGCCAACATCTCTAGGTTTACAGCCATTAAAATTACTGGTACTGGAAAGTGAAGAAGTAAAAGCAAGTATCAAAGCCGCTTGTTACGGTCAGTCTCAGATTACTGATGGCTCTCAGATTCTTGTCTTCACTGTATACACAGAAGGTTACGAAGCATTAACGGATAAGTATATTCAGAATATTGCAGATACCCGTTCTGTTCCAGTAGAATCTTTAAACGATTTCAAACAGATGATCCTTGGTTACTTGCAAAAAATGACCATAGAAGAAACCATTGCCTGGGCTAAAAAACAAGCTTACATCGCTTTAGGTTTTGGTTTAGTTGCTGCAGCAGAAGTAGGGGTAGACAGTACCCCAATGGAAGGATTCAATCCAGCAGCTGTAGATGAAATCTTAGGCTTAAAAGCTAAAGGTTTAGCCTCTACTGTTATTTTAGCTTTAGGTAAAAAAGATGCAGCAAATGATTATCTTGCTCACGCTAAAAAAGTAAGAAGAGCATCTTCCGACTTCTACGAGTTTTTATAAGTATTAAATCAACTATCAACGAGCCTCCTGACTTTATGTTAGGAGGCTCTTTTTGTTTCAGATGGTTGTTGTTTTATTTCTCACGACTCACGTTGTATTTTCACGTTTCACGAAAATAAATATCACATTTAGATATTCGTCTTTTAATATTGTAGCTAAATATAAACTGTATGCTTTGCCGTAAAAATATCACTATCCTATCTTGTACTACTATTCTTTTAGTAGCAATGATGTCTTTTATTAAACCCGATAAAAAGAAAAAAATTATCTTCTTTGGCGATTCCATAACCCAGATGGGCATCAAACCGGGTGGCTATATTACCCAATTGGATAGTCTGATAAAAAAAGAAGGCATAGATAATTATCAATTAGAAGGGGCAGGCATTGGAGGAAATAAGGTGTATGATTTATACCTAAGAATGGACACTGATGTATTATCCAAAAATCCTGATATAGTATTTATCTATGTAGGTATAAACGATATATGGCATAAGGTAACACATGGAACGGGTACCGACCCAGATAAATACGAGGTGTTTTATAAAGCAATTATTAAGAAACTAACCGATAGAAATATCAAAGTAGTTCTTTGTACCCCTACCGTTATTGGCGAAAGAAATGACTACAGCAATCAACAGGATGGAGAACTAAATATGTACAGTAACATTATTAGAAATATTGCCCAGAAACAATCTATTCCGGTTTGCGATCTTAGAACTGTATTTGTAAAATACTTGCAGGAAAATAATCCAACCAATCAGGAGAAAGGTATTCTTACTACCGATAGAGTTCATCTGAATGATAAAGGAAACTTAATGGTTGCTCAACAAATGTGGAAATTGATTAAGGAAAATAGATAATCCAGATAGGGAGCATCTAATAGTATGCTTAGTATAGGAGTAAGGTTCAGAAGGAATAAAAAGAGGCTGTATAAATAAATTTATACAACCTCTTTATAAAGTTTATTAAAATATTATCCTATTTAATGTAGTAGTGAATACCACCACCAAAAAATACTCCCGAAACGCCATCTCCATTAGTCACATTAAGTTTACCATAACCAAGTTCCAGAGAAAGACCTAAAGCACCAGCAATACTGTATTCAACACCACCGCCTGCACTATATGAGAAAAAACTATTAGATTTATTTGTAATAGCACCTGTATTCATATCATATGAAGGAGTAGTATAAGATATCAAACCAACACCACCATATACATATGGATCTAGTTTGTTTGATTCATCACTAATAAAACGATAAAGGTATCTTCCACCATAAAAATTCAACTTAAAGTCTCCTGATGCGAACGGAGCAATTGTTGCTTGTACCACAGAATTGGTATTTAGTGCATACTTAACACTTAATCCATAGACGGGTAAAGATGATTGAAATCCAATACCAAATGTTCTTTTAACATCTTGAGCTTTTACATTACAAGCAAAGATTAAAATGCAAAGAGACAATACAATTTTCTTCATGTTTTTTTAATTTAAATTGTTTAATTAATATTGCAATGATAATAAGTAGTTACGAGTTATTCAAAGAATTTGACATCCTGTTAATAAAACAAGCTAGTTTGTTAATTAATTAACAAACAAATTAATTTGTAGAAGAGTCGAATTTAATATATCATGGAGTTAGTATTAAACAAACGTCTATCTTAAATAAAGGTTTAAGGTAGGCATTATAAAATATGCCTTTATTCGCCTTACTTCTAAATTAAAATAATGTTTTTTTAATTATTTGCCTTACTAATTCGTTTTCACAAATTTTTTATTGTAAAACTTTCAACAGTAGCGCTCCTTTCCCTACTTTTACCGCAATCCCAAAATAACATAAATCATGAACAAAATAGCCGTAGCAAAAGGCGATGGAATAGGTCCTGAAATAATGGACGCAGTATTAACTATTTTCAATGCCGCTAAGGTGCCTCTTGAATACGATTTTGTAGATATGGGTAAATGGGTGTTCGATAAAGGGTTTAACAATGGTATGACCACACAGGCACAAGAGACTATCGAAAACCTCGGTATCCTTTTTAAAGGCCCCATGGAAACACCAAAAGGGAAAGGCGTAAAAAGTATCAACGTTACTGCTCGTAAAACCTGGAATACATACGCAAATAAAAGAACCTTCCAAACACTTCATGGTGTGGATACCGTTTTTAGTAAAGCTGGAATTCCCATCGACGTTACAATTGTTCGTGAAAATATTGAAGATACTTATGGCGGAATCGAACACATGCTCACGCACGATGTAGCCCTTAGCCGTCGTTTCATTACCCGTCCCGGTAGTGCTCAGGTTATTCGTTATGCTTTCGAGATGGCCAAAAAGAAAGGCACCAAACGTATTACCTGCGGTCATAAAGCCAATATCATGAAGATTACCGATGGCTTGTTTCTCGAAGTATTCTACGAAATAGCCAAAGAGTATCCCGAACTAAAAGCGGATGATGTAATTGTGGATGATCTATGTATGAAACTGGTTACACGCCCCGATCTATTCGATGTGGTGGTATTAACCAACCTACAGGGAGATATCGTTTCCGATCTTTGCGCTGGTCTTATTGGTGGCTTAGGCTTCGCTCCAAGTGCCAACGTAGGCGATCACATTTCTATCTTCGAAGCGGTACATGGTACGGCTCCGGATATTGCTGGTAAAAACCTTGCCAATCCTACTGCCCTGTTATTAAGTGGTATAGGCATGTTGCAACACCTCGGTTTAATGGAAGCTGCCAGTAGTATAGAAAACGCTTTGTTGTATACCTTAGAAAGTGGCGTACACACAGGCGACTTTGGCGATAAATCAAAACCAAGTCTTAGTACTACAGAATTTGCACAAGCTATCATAAACAACTTTGGCAAGAAACCGCAACACAATCCAAGAATCGATATTACCGACTTCGAAACTTCCTGCACCGTAGTTAGTCTCGACAATAATGCCATGATGGAAAGTCATGATGCTATTGTAGAAAAAATTGTTGGGGTAGATATGTTTATTGAAAGCAATGTTCAACCAGATCAGTTGGCAAAGAAATGTCTTCGTCATGCAGGGGTTAAATTTAAACTGGTCAACATCAGCAACCGTGGTACACAGGTTTGGCCTACCGGTAGCAAGTTCACCAATCTGGTAAACCAATATAATGCCCGTTTCGAAAGTATCGATGGCGAACCTTTAAACCAGCAGGATATTATTGGCTTATATGTAAGTCTGAGTGGAGATTTTAAAATTTGTAGCTTAGAACTATTAAATATGTGGGGCGATAAACCATCCTATAGCTTAGCACAAGGACAGTAATATAATTTGCTAATGTGATAATTAATTACAAACTACAGATTAACTGATTTGCGGATTAGCTGATTTGCAAATTGAATAAAATTGCCGTAGAGTAATAAGATAATGGAGAAAGTTAATTCAAACAGTGAATTTGTGTTCTTTCACCTCCCTTCTCTACGGTTATTATTTCAATCAGCTAATCAGCTAACAAAATAGAAATGTATTTGTATTTCAATTCGCTAATTCGTTAATTCGCAAATCAGCTAATCCGCAAATTTAACCATTAATCAGTTAAACAATTCCCTCTAAAAACCACTCCAATTAGGCAGTTTTTTATGTTTTAAGAAAACATTACTTCTCACTTAAATATTTTATATTAATTTCACGCCTCAATTATAAAGCACAACCAAGATTATGGCAGAAGTAATTTTAATGCCTCGCTTAAGCGATACAATGACAGAAGGAGTAATAGCAGTATGGCATAAAAAGGTAGGAGATACTGTAAAAAAAGGCGATGTACTGGCAGAAATTGAAACAGACAAAGCCACCATGGAGTTAGAAAGTTATCAAAATGGTATACTACTTCATACCGGAACCACCAATGGCGGTAAACTTCAGGTAAACGATTTACTTTGTATTATAGGACAGGCAGGCGAAGATATCAGCGCATTACTCAGTGGTGCTGCTGCAGCTCCTGCAGTTCAAACCCCTGCCCCAGTTGCGGCAGAAGCGGCTCCTGCTCCTGTAGCAGCTGCCACAACTACTTTGGATCTTTCTACAATGGAAGAAGTAGTGCTGATGCCTCGTTTAAGCGATACTATGACCGAAGGGGTTATTGCTTCCTGGCAGAAAAACATTGGTGATACAGTTAAGAAAGGCGACGTACTGGCCGATATCGAAACCGATAAAGCCACCATGGAGCTCGAAAGCTATAAAGATGGTATCTTATTATATCAAGGTGCCGGTGCCGGAGATAAAATTCAGGTAAACGACCTACTTTGTATCATCGGACCAGCAGGTATGAACATCGATGCTATTGTAGCCGCTGCTAAAGGTGGTGGTGGTGTAGCCGTTGCCCCTGTTGCTGCGCCTGCTCCTCCTGCAGTGCAAGCTGCTGCACCAGTTGCTGCTGCTCCTGTTGCTATTGAAGCCACTGTTGTAAACGACGGCAGAATACTGGCCTCTCCGCTCGCTAAGAAATTAGCTGCAGATAAAGGCATCGATTTAAAATATGTAAAAGGTAGTGGAGACAATGGTAGAATTACCAAAGCCGATATAGATAATTATACCCCTGCTGCTGTAGCATCTGTTGCTGCAGAAGCTGCTCCTGCTAATTCCGCTACTCCTGCTGTAGCAGTAGCTTCTGGCGTAGAATCTTACGAAGAAGTGACTGTTTCACAAATGCGTAAAGTAATTGCCCGCCGTTTAAGTGAGAGCTTATTTACAGCTCCTCATTTCTATCTTACCATGAGCATCAATATGGATGCAGCGGTTGCAGCAAGAACGAAACTGAATGAAAATGCTAAAGTAAAAATCAGCTTCAACGATATGGTGCTGAAAGCTACTTCTCTTGCATTAAAACAAAATCCTAAAGTAAATAGTAGCTGGTTGGGCGATAAAATCCGTTACAATCACCACGTAAATATTGGAGTTGCAGTTGCTGTAGAAGATGGCTTACTGGTTCCGGTAGTTCGTTTTGCCGATACATTAAGTTTAAGCCAGATAGGTGCACAGGTAAAAGACTTCGCACAGAAGGCTAAAGATAAAAAGCTTCAACCTTCCGATTGGGAAGGAAGCACCTTCACTATCTCCAATCTGGGTATGTTTGGTATCGACGAGTTTACAGCAATCATCAATCCTCCCGATGCTTGTATTTTAGCCGTTGGCGGTATCGCTCAGGAGCCAGTTGTAAAGAATGGTGCAGTTGTCCCTGGCAATGTGATGAAGGTTACCTTAAGTTGCGATCATAGAGTAGTAGATGGCGCTACAGGTGCGGCCTTCTTACAAACATTGAAGTCGTTCCTCGAAGAGCCTTTAAGAATGCTTTTATAAGGAGATAGGAGAATATAAATTAGCTAATTAGCTGATGGGCTAATGTGCTAATCTAATACAGTCAAATGTATTGATAGTCAATTCACAACTCACGTTATCACGACTCACGATGTATTTTGTATTCCGTTAAACGTATTAAACGGGGCTACTCAATACTTTAATACAGGTTTTTAAAACACATAACCGCTTGCGGTTCTCACTGTTCTCTGTATTTTGTATTAATACATAATTCGCTGTGTAACTCCCTGTCGCCGTGTCTCTGTGGTTCAATGTATTCTCACAATGTATTATAAATATTTTTACACATTTTCTTTGGCGCAGACGTTAATTCTCTTACATTTGCGCCTCGTTTGAGATAAAACTCAAAGGGCCTATAGCTCAGTTGGTTAGAGCACCTGACTCATAATCAGGGGGTCACAGGATCATGCCCTGTTGGGCCCACGAAAAGAAAAAGGTTTCAGATACACTTCTGAAACCTTTTTTTAATTGCCCAATTTAATCTAACCTTTTTTACTCTACTAAAATATTTGTGCTTTGCAATATTTGATTAGTATCATTTTTACGTATAATTATTGTGCATAAACCATTATAGGAAATACTATTTAAATGCAACATATATGAATTAAATAAATCATATCCTTGAATTACTCTATCCTGCAAAATCTGTCCTTTAGTATTACAAATTGTCACTCTATATGAACTAGAAGAAACATTATTTAATTGAAGTCTAATAGTTTTATTTCTGGCAGGATTAGGATATACACTAAACAAT
>CAIVPM010000396.1 GCA_903907815.1 uncultured Chitinophagaceae bacterium
AAAAGAAGAGAAACACCTGATTGATAAATACGGTATTAAAGTAATTACCACCAGTGAAGTAAGAAGAAAAGGACCTGAGAATGTTGTACGTTCTGTAATACGTTATCTAAGCGACTGTACCGATATTTATATCAGTTTTGATGTAGATAGTCTTGACTCTACCATCTCTAAAGGAACAGGAACGCCTGTGAGTAATGGACTGAAAGAAAGAGAAGCTGAAGATTTGATCAGCAAGTTTACGCAGATCCGTAAAGTGTGTTGTTTTGAAATTACCGAGGTAAATCCTACACTTGATAAAGAGAATTTAATGGCAGAAATAGCCTTTAATATATTGCAGAGAAGCGTGAATGCTTTGATGATGAACTAATATATCAATGGATAATTGATAATTAAAAATGGATAATTGATAATGTATTACTAATTATCAATTATCCATTCTCCATCATCCATTTTCTATACTTAGAACTGCAGGTGTCTTACCGTAGCTCCATTATTGATTAATTGCTTTAAGGAATCAATTCCTATTTTAATGTGGCGCTCTACAAATTCAGTAGTTACTTTTTTATCACTTGCTTCAGTCTTTACCCCCTCAGGCACCATTGGCGAATCGCTTACTAATAATAAAGCCCCTGTAGGAATTTTATTATAGAAACCTACCGTAAAGATGGTAGCTGTTTCCATATCAATAGCATAAGCTCTGATTTCCTGCAAATAGTTTTTAAATTCTTCATCGTGTTCCCATACTCTTCTATTGGTAGTATAAACAGTACCTGTCCAGTAATCTACTTTATAATCACGGATAGTGGTAGATATCGCCTTTTGAAGAGCAAATGCTGGCATTGCAGGAACTTCGGGTGGAAAATAATCATCCGATGTACCCTCTCCTCTTATTGCTGCTATTGGAAGTATCAGATCTCCCAGTTTATTTCTTTTCTTTAATCCACCACATTTACCTAAAAACAACACTGCTTTAGGAGCAATGGCAGATAATAAATCCATGATAGTTGCCGCATTGGGACTACCCATACTAAAGTTAATGATCGTAATACCATCTGCAGTTGCGCACTGAAATGGTCTATCTTTTCCTATCACTTTTACTTTATTCCATTTAGCAAACATTTCTACATAGTTGCTGAAATTGGTTAATAGAATATACTCCCCAAAATTCTCTAATGACTCCCCTGTGTAACGTGTTAACCAGTTGGTTACAATCTCTGCTTTCGTCTTCATAATCTAATAATCGTTAATCTTGTAAAAAATACTTTGTTTTGTAAAGATAAAAGAAAATACCTCAATGATGTTGAAGATTGACTTTCCTGCACCTTCATTTAATATAAAGACAACGAATGAAAAGGATTATATATTTGATATAGTTCGTAAAAAGTGGATTTTATTAACACCCGAAGAATGGGTAAGACAGAACATTGTTGCCTACTTAATTCAAACACTTAAGTATCCTGCTGCTTTATTAGCAATAGAAAAAGAGATATCCGTAAATGGCTTAAAAAGACGATGTGATATTGTAGTGTATGCCAATAATTCCCCCTGGATGATTATTGAATGTAAAGAACCCGAAGTGACATTAAACGAGAAAGTACTTACCCAAATACTCCATTATAATATTACCCTGGATGTACCTTATTTAATTATTAGTAACGGCAATTATTCCTTTGGCTGGTCTATAGAAGATGGAAAGCCTATTACGTTAGCTACTTTCCCTTCTTACGTAGGTGTGAAATAGTATCATCATAATTTTATTCCTGTTCTCTTTGTCTATTAGCCCATAATATTCAGTTATTATTCAAAGTAATTGCCTCATTATCTTCATAAATCAACTCCTTAGCTCCAATATTCCCTCAGTACTATAGGTAAGCACGATATTATGGAACCTAAGCACGCCATTATTACTGGTAAAGAGTCCAATATCTTCGATAAGCAGGTGCTTACCCACACTAAGTATACATTATTCCATGTAATCACAGCATTACTGTAAGTAATGGGTTCCTTATAAGTATTAATACCCCCATTATCTCTGCTAATGGGCTCATTATCTTCCATAATAACTTCCATAATATAGTTTACAGAGCCATTACTAATAGTTAAGGCTTTGGCAAGTTGCATAATTGGGTACTTACATATTAATGTAGTTTCAATATATAATTAAGCAATCAGCATTTAAAACCTATCTACTGTTGCATTAGCCTTCAGCAAATGTTGGCTATACCTTACCTTCGCATCCTTTATGAATTTATATACTACCAAAGCGCCTATTACTATTACTTGTCACAAACGTATTACACCCTACCTTTTTAAGGAAGTTTGTGATCTGGGATTTACTGTTGAAGAGCAGTTTGTAACTGGCGTAAAACTAAAAGGCAGTATAAACGATTGTATAAAACTAAACCTGAATCTCCGTTGCGCCAGTCAGGTACTTTATAGTCTTAAACAGTTTGATGCTATCGATGCTGATCAGATTTATTATCAGGTACTGGATATTGCTTGGGAAAAAATAATTCCTAATCCAGGCCATTTCTCTGTAACCAGCAATGTAAATAATCCAACTATCAACAATGCCATGTTTGCCAACTTAAGGGTAAAAGATGCTATTGTAGACAGACTAAGAGAGAAACGTGGCGTACGACCTACCACCGGTTCCGAACTTTCTGGAGCAGTAATCAACTTATTCTGGAAAGGAGAACAGGCCGAAGTTTTTATTGATACTACCGGAGATTCACTTGCAAGACATGGTTATCGTAAAATACCTGGTTTAGCGCCTATGCTGGAATCTTTGGCTGCAGCTACTATTTATGCTTCTCAGTGGGATAGGGTTTCTCCTTTCATCAATCCTATGTGTGGTTCGGGTACTATTGCTATTGAAGCCGCTTTAATTGCTACCAACAGAAGACCAGGTTTATTCAGAACCAACTGGGCTTTTATGCATCTGGAAGGATATGATGAATCTGTTTATCAGGAAGAAGATGCTTTGCTGGAAAGCCAGATTACAGACGTTCCTAATCTTAAAATATTTGCCTCGGATTATGATTTAAAAGCAATTGAAAATGCTAAGAAGAATGCAATTGCTGCAGGGGTATTAAACCTTATATCTTTCTCGGTATGTGATTTTGCCCTCACTCCTATTCCCGAAACAGATAAAGGAGTTGTATTCATGAACCCTGAATACGGTGAGCGTCTTGGTGAAATAGACGAACTGGAAGCTACCTACAAACGTATTGGCGACTTTATGAAACAACGTTGTGGAGGATTGTTCGGATACATCTTTACAGGCAACCTGGAATTAGCAAAAAAGATTGGACTTAAAGCTAAAAGAAGGATAGAATTCTATACCAGTACTATCGATTGCCGATTGTTGGAATACGAATTGTATGCCGGGACAAGAGATGAAAGGAAGCTGAATCAATTAGCTGATTAGCTAATTGGCTAATCATTGGCGTCCGGTTAAAAATTGAGCACTTTCAATAAAAAAGGAGAACCGAAGTCCTCCCTCATGGTTATTTTTGAG
>CAIVPM010000397.1 GCA_903907815.1 uncultured Chitinophagaceae bacterium
AACTGATAATTTTAAAATCAATATAAATACATTTGTAATTATATGAATAATAAAGAAGTAGATTGGTTTGAAAGTTGGTTTGATTCTCCCTATTACCATCTATTATATCAACATAGAGATGAAACAGAAGCTTTAAATTTCATTAATACTTTGATAGATAAATTAAATCCAACCAAAGGAAGCACTATGCTGGATTTAGCCTGTGGGAAAGGTCGTCATAGTAAAGCTTTGGCAGATAAAGGTTTTGATGTTACTGGGGTTGATTTATCTGAAAACTCTATTAGCTCTGCAAAGCAGTTTGAGACTGACACGCTCCAATTTTACACGCATGATATGCGTAATCCTCTTAGAACAAATTATTTTGATTACACCTTCAATTTCTTCACCAGTTTTGGATATTTCAATACAGAAAGAGAGCATGTTAACGCTTTGAAATCAATGTCTTCGTCTTTGAAAAAAACCGGAACACTTGTAATTGATTTCTTAAATACTTCTCTGGCTGAACTAAATAACTCTTCAGAAGAAGTTAAAAACATTGAAGATTTCGAGTTTCATATTACTAAAAAATCAACTGAAAAACATATTTTTAAAACCATCAAAGTATTTAATGCAGAGAAGAAAATGCTGATCAATTTTGAAGAAAGAGTTGCCCGATTTAATCTGGAAGATTTTAAATCCCTTTTCAATAAATCAGGGCTTATTTTATTAGATGTATATGGCGATCATTCCTTGAATAGTTTTGATGTATTAACTTCTCCACGTTTAATTCTCTTTGCTAAAAAGAAGTAATACCCATGAAAATAACTATAATTACTGCAGGCAAAGCTCATGATGCAGATATGAAGTCTGCAATTGAGGACTTTTCGAAAAGAATTGAAAAGTATTATCCTTTCAACTGGCAGGTGCTTTCTACTAAACAATACAACGTTGCTGCCGAACAAAAGAAATATGAATCTGGCATCATACTAGCTCAATTAACAAAAGACGATTTTGTAGTTTTGCTGGATGAAAGAGGTAAAAACATTTCCTCTATAGAAGTGGCTGATCTTATTGAGCAATCAGCAATTTCCAGTAAAAAAAGAATGGTATTTATAATTGGCGGCGCTTATGGTGTTGAACAATCTGTTTTTGACAAGGCTAATCTTGTATGGAGTTTATCTAAACTGGTTTTTCCGCACATGCTTGTTAGATTAATACTGGCAGAACAACTTTACAGAGCATGTGCCATTATCCGTAACGAAAAATACCACCATATCTAGCAATCTAAAGTTCCATCAATTCAACTTCAATATCCAGTTTATCAAAATGTTCTTTAAGTCTATCAATATGAGTATCGGTAATAAACACTTGCCCATCATTTTCTTTACAAACTGTTCGTAAAAGATGATCCATTCTAGAGGCATCCAGTTTTTCGAATACATCATCCAATAATAATATAGGCGACATCTGTTTAGCCTCCTTAATAGTATGCCATTCAGCCAGCTTCAAAGCAAAGAGTAAGGTCTTTCTTTGCCCCTGTGAGGCTTCTGTTTTAAAAACAGTAATACCTTTTAATAACTCTATATCATCCCGATGAATACCAGATGTAGTCCGCAATAAAGCAAAATCTTTTTGACGGTTATCCAACAATAATTGTTTCATCGGCTTATTGAGCAATGGACTATTATAAGTTAACATAATAGCATCATCCTTACCTGATATTTCTATATAATATTGTAATACCTTTTCTAAGAAACTATTCAAGAACAGTTTTCTTTCTGCAAATATTGCATCCCCTCTTATAGAAACTTGATCATCGAGAACAGTTAATAGATTCTCATCAATCACTACTCTCCCGTTGCTTTCAGATTGTTTAATTAAACTATTTCTTTGTTGTAAAAGCTTGGTATATTCAATTAAATTTTGCAAATAAGCACTATTCAATTGAGATAAGATTATATCTACAAACCTTCTCCTTTCTTCACTGGAACCAGTTATTAATTCGGTATCATCGGGCGTTATCATTACACAAGGAATTTTACCTAAGTGCTCTGACAATTTTTTATACTCTTCGCCATTCCAGGCAAATTCCTTTTTCTTATTTTCCCTGATAATATGGGTAATATTAACTGGTTCATCATTTATCAAATAGTCACCTTCCAGTCTTAAACCAAATAAACCATGCTGTACGTTTAGTCCTTCTGTTCTTACAAAATAATTCTTAGCAAATGATAAGTAATAAATTGCCTCCAGCAAGTTGGTTTTACCACTCCCATTTTGTCCACAAAAAGCAGTAATACGTTTATTAAAAACCAGTTTTTTCTGGTTATAATTCCTGTATTGAAATAGCGATATAGTTTGTAAATGAAGCATTTATGGCAGCAAAATAAGTGGAACTGATTTATTTTCTTACATATTTCAATTATCACACTTACTTTTATCGAAAGTTTAGAACAGTGAAGACTATTTTTAACCACAGACAGATGGCACTTATAGTACAAAGATTAAGCCATCAGATAGTAGAACAACATATCGATTTAAAAGATACCGTAATCATTGGATTGCAACCAAGGGGCATATTTTTAAGCAATAGAATTGTTGCCGAACTTAAAAATATTGTTGACCCAACCGCTATTCAATATGGCAAACTTGATATTACTTTCTATCGCGATGATATCAGAAAGGAATTACACATTGCCAACAAAACAGAGATCCCTTTTTCTATTGAAAATAAGAAAGTAGTCATTATCGACGATGTATTGTATACTGGTCGTACCATCAGAGCTGCATTAGATGCATTACTTGATTTTGGGCGCCCTTCAAAAGTTTCTTTATGTGTATTAATTGATAGAAGATTTAAAAGAGAACTACCAATAGAAGCAAATTATATAGGCCGGGCAATAGATACTTTATCGAATGAAAAAGTAATGGTAAGGTGGAGCGAAAATGCAGGAACTGATAGCGTAGAGATTGTTTAACAATAACATTAATTCTAAATAACTTCTGGTATATAAAAATGGCTACAAAAGAATTTGTAGCCATTTTTATAATTTAATATTTCCTATAAGGTTTCCTTCAACCATTCATAGAATTCTCTTTGCCATACCAAAGCATTCTGTGGCGACATTACCCAATGGTTTTCATCAGGTAGATAAAGGAATTTACTCTTAATACCTTTTAGCTGTGCAGCCTGAAAAGCTTGTTGACCTTGTTCTATAGGGACTCTGTAATCTTTTCCGCCTTGTACAATCATAATGGGGGTATTCCATTTGTCTACAAAATTGCTTGGACTCTGAGCAAAGCTTTTTTGAGCAACTGCGTTGTTTTTCTCCCAGTATGCACCGCCTTTCTCCCAGTATTCAAACCACATTTCATCGGTAGTTCCAAACATACTTCTGAAATCGAAAACACCATCATGGGCAATAAATGTTTTAAATCTGCCATTATGTAATCCTTCCAAAGCAAAAACAGAGAAACCACCAAAGCTTGCACCTATACAACCCAGTCTGGATTTATTTACAAAAGGCAAAGTAGCTGCATCATCAATAGCACTTAAATAATCGTTCATTACTTGTCCGCCCCAGTCTTTACTAATATCTTCATTCCACTTGGTACCATACCCTGGCATACCTCTTCTATTAGGCGCTACAATAATATACCCTTGAGAAGCCATCAATTGAAAATTCCAACGGAAAGAATAGAATTGTGTAAGAGGCGATTGCGGCCCACCCTGACAATATAATATTGTAGGATATTTCTTTGCAGGATCGAAATTTGGCGGATAGATAATCCACTCCAGCATCTTTTGTTTATCAGTAGTCTCTACAAACTTTCTTTCTGTTTTACAAAGGTTTAAACCAGCATAAAATGCATCATTCACATGTGTCAACTGCGTCATTTTACCAGTTGATAGTTCAACTGTATATAATTCAGGAGCATGGTTCATATCATCTCTGGTAACTACCAGTTTACCGCCTAACTCTCCTACAATTCCAGCAACATCAAAGTCACCAGAAGTTACCTGAGTAATAGTACCTGTGAAGGTATTATTGGTTGTTACAAAATGATCAATTTTAAACAATTGTAAAGTGCTATTTAATGGTGCAGTAAAATATATTGCCTTACCATCATCCGACCATTTAAATCCTTCTACATGAATATCATCTCTATTCTGTGTAAGATTATAATAAGCACCATTGTATAAGATAGCTATGTCTTGTTTATCAGCTTCATAACCATCTCTTTTCATTTGTAACCAGGCAAGTTTACCATCCACACTATAAGCAGGATTTAAATCGTATCCTCTATTATTTTCTGTCAGATTTTTAGTAGTACCACTTGCAATATCATATTCAAATAAATCGGTATTGGTACTAATAGTATAAGCCGTCCCTTCCTTAGGTTTAGTAACATACAAAATATGTTTGCTATCTGGATTCCAGATATAATCTTCGTCTCCACCAAAAGGTTTTGTAGGACAATCGAAGGCTTTTCCTGGCATAATATCTTTAGGCTTTTTAATTCCTTCTCCATTATTAGCTGCAAAAAAAACATGGTTAAATTTACCATCCTCCCACTTATCCCAATGACGATAGTTAAGACTAGTAATAACATAAGCATTTGATTGTGGCAAGTCCTTATACTTATCGCTTCCTTTTACTTCATTAATGAGTACTTCTTTATCAGATAAGATGTACTTTCCATCTGGAGAAACAGAACCATTAGGTAATAATTCCTCCGTATTTTTTACTTCAGAAACTTCGCCACCATTCACTGCTACTTTGTAGGTAGTTTTCTGAAACTTATTCTCTGAAACCTGTGGATTGCTAACGGTATAAATTACATATTTCTTATCCTTGGTAATACCTCTTGCCGATACCCTCCCTATCTTCCAAAGCATATCGGGAGTCAAACTCTTTTTATTCTGTGCAACAACTATCTGCATCATTAAGATACATGCAATTCCTGAAAACAAATACTTCATCATATATTAATTTGGCTGTAAAGAAAAGGGAAAAAAGGTTAAAACAAAACTTGTTACAGGTTACTGGTTACAAGATACAATTATTCAAACTAGAAACGAGCAACTTGCAACTATTTTTTACTCAACAAGCATCCGTCTCCATAACTTAGAAAACGGAACTGATGCGTTAATGCATATTCATACACTTTCTTCCAGTCCTCTCCTATTAATGCAGCTACGAGTAGTAACAAGGTAGATTGTGGCTGATGAAAGTTGGTTAACAATCCTGCTACCGTTCTTATGGTATAGCCTGGAGCAATCATTATCTGTGTCTTACTGATTAATTGACTGGCATTCCAATCTTCCATTTTATTCAGCAATGCTTTAAAGGCAACATTTAATGGGATATCCTGTTCTTTTATCTGATAAACCTCCCATTGAGTAATAGCAAGTTCATCCATTTCAATTAATGGATTTACAATAGCCTTAACACCCATCCAGTAAAGGCTTTCCAGAGTTCTTAAGGAGGTAGTACCCACAGCATACACTGGTTTATCTGTTGTAGCCATCATAGCAATAAAAGACTTACTGACTTCTATATATTCACTATGCATTTCATGGTCTGCTATCACCTCCGCTTTCACTGGTTTAAAAGTGCCAGCACCTACATGAAGCGTTACAAAATGATGCTCTATATTTTTTGCTGAAAGCTTATTAAATAAGGATTCTGTAAAGTGCAAACCTGCAGTGGGTGCAGCTACCGATCCATCAAATTCAGCATAGACTGTCTGATAAGTCTCCGCATCTTTTGCTTCGGTATTTCTATTTAAATAGGGTGGCAATGGAATAATACCTGCATGGTGTAATACTTCAGCAAAACTGATGGTATCATCTCCCCAGTTAAATTCTATTATAAAGCAATCTGCCAGCCTTTCGGCTATTCTAACCTGTAGATTAATAGATTGATTATTATGGGTAATTGTCTTACTAAGCCACTCCTCCTTCCACTTCTTTGCGCCACCAACCAGACACTTCCACAGTACCCGCTTTTTCTGCAGCATGGCCTGCGTAATATCGTGGTAACTATCTTCTGGTTCCAGACAAAATATTTCAATGGTACTACCTGTACTTTTAGTGAATAATATCCTGGCTTCAACCACCTTGGTATTATTCATTACCAGTATACTATTCTCTGGAAGATAGTCAGTTATGTTACTATAAATATTCTCTTTTATTACCCCATTATTATAGCATAATAATTTGCTACTATCCCTGGGTTCAACAGGATACTTTGCAATCTGTTCGTCCCTTAAATCATAGGTAAAATCAGTAATAGTAAGATGCCCCGTAAACTGTTGATCCATCTTTTAAAGTAAAAAGTAAAAAAGAAATTAATTATAGTTGCTAGATACTAGTTACAAGTAATACAAACCAGTAACCAGAAACCAGCAACCTGTAACTGGCTACCCTTAATTAAATGATGGTGTTTCAGGTAAAGTATAACTTCTACCCGCATTCACCTTCTTTAAATAACTCATTAAAGGAGCAAAATAATTCACCATTGGCTTAGCACTTAAATCGCTATGAATTGTTGCTTTTAAATGTTCTCTCCAATCTACACTGGCACCTGTTTTCATAACTGATCTAAGAAATTCTCCCACCTCTTTATTCCCCCAGTAATTAGTAGCATGAACATCCAGTTTTAAGATGTTGGTAGCAATGTATTCATGAAACTGAAACAACAATACCTGCGCAATCATATAATTATAATAATATGCCGGATCGGTATTAATATGGGTCTTGGTAGCAGCATCGCAATATTCTTCCCCTCTTTCTGTTGCTGGTACAATTCCCTGATACTTTTTGGCCAGCTCCCACCATCTTTTGTTATATTCTTTAGCCGGTAGGTTCTTAGCATACAGGCTATACTCAAACTCGGTCATTACACCACTACCCCATGGAATTTTTATTACATAATCCAATGCTTCCTTCAGCAGTTTCAGGGTATCGTTTGTTTGCAATCCTGGTTTAATTAATCCCAGTCCTTCTAAGAATGGTTTTTGCATAGATGCAAGCGACATCATAGTACCAAATGCTTCGTGATAGCCTCTATTGGCACCATTACGCAATATCACAGGAACGGCAGGAGTAGAATAAGTAAGGTAGTAATATATATGCCCATACTCGTGCAACACAGTACCCCAGTACTCTGTATTGGTAGTAATACTTTGCAAGGATCTTACATCTTTATCTAAATCGATATGCCATGCAGACGCATGATTATTTTTTGAATAAGGCGCTGTTGCAGGTACCGGATACAGACTACTGTTTTTCCAGAAAGAAGCAGGTAAAGTATCGAAACCAAGACTGGTGTAAAATTTCTCTCCCTGATGTGCCATCCAATCTACCCCACGAACTTTTAAGATAGAATCAATATTCAATGCTTTTACATCTACCAGCTGACTCCAGTCTTGTCCCCACCTGTTAGGCAACCAATGTGCTGGAATATACTCCGGTACAGGTTGTTTGTATTTAACAGCCAGCTCGTATCGTGTCCAGGTATGCAGTTCTCTATACAAAGGCCACACTTCCGTAATAAACTGACGGGTTAATGCAATCATTTCATCCCCCTTCATGTCACAATCATGGGTATTATAATCAAAGAAATCAGTATAGTTTAATGGCTTAACACTGGCATTACGCAGCTGTTGTAGCGAATCTAAACCCGACTTTAAAGTCTTACCCACTTCTTTACTTGCTTCCCAGGCTTTCAGGCGCAGATTGATATCGGTAGAATTTTCCAGTAAAGAATCTATATAGCCCGTGGTAACTGGCTTTCCATCAATAGTATATTTAAAACCATACAACAAACCAGTTTGAATGTTGCCAGCTTTAATCCTTCTTTCCACTACATTTCCTGCAGTAGCGGGGTTATTGCCGGCATTAAAAAGAATAGTCTGAAACTGACGATACTGCAATGGAGTTAAAGATTCTTTTAGTGCTAAATACTTTTTAGCAGTATCAATATTCTCTTTGCTACCCGTATATACAGCAATTGCCTTACCTGTTTCATCGGCCTGATGAGCCGAAACGGTATCGCCTTTTACAATATAGGTATTCAGTTTCCACTGCGCCAGATTGTCGGCGGTACTTAAACGCTGATATTCTTTATTATAACCATCCAGATAAGTTTGTGCCTGCACCTGAACCGTATCATTCTTAACGGTAGTACAAGCGCCAAATGATGCTGCAGCAATAAGAACTACTAAATATTTTCTCATAAAACTAATTTATAGGCAACAAATGTAATTAAACAGAGTATTCACAAAACATCAATTATGGAATATCATAAACCATCTCAATAGTAGTAATTGTATTT
This sequence comes from uncultured Chitinophagaceae bacterium, assembly GCA_903907815.1. Classification (GTDB taxonomy): domain Bacteria; phylum Bacteroidota; class Bacteroidia; order Chitinophagales; family Chitinophagaceae; genus CANFLJ01. The sequence goes on from CAIVPM010000397.1 coordinate 8,322, forward strand.
TGTATAATTATTAATTCTTAATTATTTATTGGCTGTACCTGTATTCATTAGCATATTAGCACATCAGCACATTAGCTAATTAATTTTGGGCGTTCCGCAAGCGGCCGTTGCAGCCTTTCCTATCTTTCCTACCACTAATATCACCATCAAATCAGTAGCAGGTTTAAGGGTGGTAGGAAAGGATATTCCCTGCTGCAACTAACGCAATAGTGTGCTGTGAATGATTAGTCGTTTGTATAGATTAATCAATGCTTTAATAGAGATGATAGTAGGTCTATCGC
>CAIVPM010000398.1 GCA_903907815.1 uncultured Chitinophagaceae bacterium
AATACAAAAACAGAAAACAAAAGTATTTTATAACTTCCTTTAAAAAAAACTTTATTAACTTTTTTATCTTTTCTGAAAGCCCATATCATAGCGATAACAAAGCCAATAAAAAATACGAGTGCAAATATCAATTGTCCTTTCGAAAACATTTCCTTTTATTATTTAATGAATGATTAGGTCGCAAAATTACAATTAATATCACGTTGTAAAAAAAGAAATAAACAACTTACTTGATATTGTTACTTTTGTCGAAGTTATAAACGCAGTATGAGCAGAATAAAAATTTACTTATTAATTCTTTTCGTTGGATGGAGCAGCATTGCAAGTGCAAGCAAAATTTCAAAAGCATTTGATGCGCTAAAGATTTACAATTACTTTGAAGCAAAATTGTTGTTCGAGAAAACTATTAAAAGCGAAACCTCTGCCGCAGCGTATGGTTTATCTATTATTTATTACCGAAACGATAATCCTTTCTCTAATATCGACAGTGCTTATAAGTACATTATTAAATCAAGTTGGGCGTTTCAACATTTGGATGATAAGGCAAAGCTAAATTATCAGCAATATAATGTAACTGCCAAATCTATTGACTCCATAGAAGAATTGATTCATACAAAGGCGTATGAACTATATAAAAGCAAGAACGATATTGACGTGCTGAATATATTTATTGCAAAATATATTACCGCTCCGCAATGTTTCGATGCCATTGATTTGCGAAACAGTATGGCATTTGAACAAGCCAAACAAGATGATACTTATAAAAGTTATAAAAATTTTATAGAAACTTATCCTCAATCGAAACAAATAAAAGAAGCAAAAGAAAGATATGAATCCACTTTGTTTCAGGCACTCACCATTGATAATACCATTGATGAGTATGAGAAGTTTTTAAAACTATATCCTAAAAGCCCTTATTATAATGATGCGCAGAATAAAATTTATTCTTTATCTACTTCTCACGGAACTATAGAAGAATATTCTGTGTTCATTAAAAAGTATCCTGCGAATAAAAATGTGGAAACCGCGTGGCATAATATCTATGGCATTTACACGGCTAATTATACTACCACTTCTTTATTGCAATTCAAAAAAGATTTCCCTGATTATCCTTTTACAGAAAATGTAAATGAAGAAATAGAACTTTCTCAAAAGCAATTATTACCTGCAAAAGAAAATGGCAAGTGGGGCTTCATTGATACTTCGGGCAAAACAGCTACTCCGTTTATTTACGAATGGGTAGAAGATTTTTCGGAAGGGCTTGCTCAATGTGGATTAAATGGCAAAGCAGGATTTATTAATAAAAACGGGAAACTTGTTATTCCTTTTATTTATGAAGAAACGAATGCTTTTAAAAACGGTGTTTCTATTGTGAAGACAAACAAGAAGTATGGTATTATAAATAAATCGGGGAAATTAATGGTGCCTTATGAATATGATGAAATAACGGAATTTAAAGAGGGAATGGCTTCGGTTTCAAAAGGGGATAAGTATGGTTACATTGATGAATCGCTTAATCTCATAATACCTATTAATTATTCCAAAGCAGGAGATTTTTCGGAAGGACTTGCTTCTGTTGAGCTTGGCGGACAAAATGGTTTTATAAATAAATCAGGAGTAATTGTTATTGCTTGTAAATACGATTGGGTAGATAATTTTAAGGATGGAATAGCAAAAGTAAAATCATTAAAGAAACTTGGGATAATAAATACAAAAGGAGAAACATTATTGCCTTGCGAATATGATTTCCTTGGAGAGTTTTCGGAAGGGTTGGTTATGGTGGTGAAGAATAATAAGTTTGGGTTTGCAGATAAAAAAGACACACTCGTAATTCCTATGGAATATGATTATAACGGAACACCTGTTAAATTTAAAAATGGATTTGTTACGGTTGAGAAAAATAAAAAGCAGGGATTGATAGACAGAACTAATAAATTCTATTCGTCAAAAGATATTGAGCAGTTACTTCCTTTCTCCGAAAATCTTGCTGCAGCAAAACATAAAAATAAATGGGGATATGTGGATATGAAAATGAAAGTACAGATACCATATACCTATCAATCGGCGGCAGAATTTATTAATGGAATTGCGAAAGTAAAGAAGAATGATAAGGTTGGTTATATAGATAAAAAAGGAAAAACAGTTGGAGAATTTAAGTATGATGAGATAGAAGAATTAACATACATTGGATACAAAGTTACCTTTAACGAAAAGGTTGGCTTTCTTAATGTGATGAGTACAGAAGTTATTCCCTGTGAATATGATGACTTTACTATTCTTAATCAGAATATAATAAAGGTAGAGAATAACAAAAAGACTGCTTATTATTCTTGGAACAGAGGAGATTTTATCTGGAAAGAAGACGGATTTTAAAAGTACCTATACTTTTATTTTCTGACCTAATCGCAAAACAGTATTGATTTTTATTCCATTCTTTTTGCAAAGTACATCTATTGTAGTTCCGTATCTGCGGGCAATTGCAGAAAGTGAATCGCCTGATTTTATTACATATACATTTCCTGGCAATAACTTACCTCCATTACTTACATAAGTATTAGTATTAGCTGCCGGCTTTTTCCCTTTAGGATAATAAACAAATGTCTTTTTACTTATTTCTAAAGTATTGGACAAAAGTTTATAGTCGGTAAAAGAAATAACATCCATCGGATTAACCGGCTGACCAAGATAACGAACTTCAAAGTGTAAATGGCTACCTCTCGAATAACCTGTATTGCCACCTAACCCAATTACATCACCTGCAAAAACTTCTTGACCAACTTCTACTTTTAATTTCGAAAGATGGGCATAATAAGTTTCCAAACCATTGCTATGACGGATAACTACTACATTGCCATAACTGCTGTTTTTCTTTGCTATCCTTACCTTACCATCAAAAGCAGCAACTACAGGGTCGCCCGTTTCCAAATCAATATCTACTCCATAATGAAAATATCTTTTGCAACGCCCGAACGGACAAGTTACTTTTCCCAGAAATGGATGAACATAACCGCAATTGTTTGCACCACATAAAGTAAGCATCTTAATACTGTCTTTTAACGATTCAATATTAAATTTTGTGTAATGTATCACATCAGTATCAAATTCAGAATACAAATCGTAAGCAGGAGAAGTAGATAAAGAATCGTTTAGATGAGTTAATTCATCATCATTGATAACATAAGGTACCGTATCGGTTGGGGCGGGGGTGGGGTTAAATGGCGGATAAGTTATAGCCCTTGCATTGGCAAAAGCCAACAACAACAATAAAAACACGAGAAAAGCGGAAAAGGTCTTTTTCATTATTTAAATTTCTACAACTATTACTATCTGAGTCCATTTTGTTTTTAAGGATATGCAAATATGTAAATTATATTTTAATAAACAAGTTTATTTTTAATTTTAGGAGTGTTAATATATGTTAATGTAGAATTTCTAACTGAATAAATCGAAATGTATAAATCCAATCTCTTTATTTACCTTTGCGCAATAATAGTTGTAGCGTCGAACTTTTCCACTGAACCTCTTCTCTAAAAACAACTGTTTTATTGCCTTTTA
>CAIVPM010000399.1 GCA_903907815.1 uncultured Chitinophagaceae bacterium
ATCAGCAAATTAGCTAATTAGTAGCCTCCACTCTCTCTACCGGCACCAGATCCCCCAGCTCATAGCTTATCGGCAACATCCCTATCTGCACAACTGCCCGCTTGCCTTTTATCTCTTTCACTTCCCCTACCTGATAGTTCTTTTTCACTTTCACCAGCATACCCACTTCTATTTCAGCTCCCGTTTCCTGATACTTTTTCTCCAGTTTCTTACTGATCTTCTTGTCCTGAACACCATCGTTTTTATCAAACATCAGCTTCTTCAGCCCATTCATCACCGACTCTTTATCTTCATTTTTCTTCCAGTCTATCGCTATCTGTTTCAGCTTACGCTCCATCTCTTTCAGATAAGCAATTCTTTCCTCCGATACTTTGTTTTTCTGTCTCAGAATATCCACCTGTTGCTGATGCTTTTCTTTGTTCAGCGTTGTTTCCAGCTCCTTCTTCATTTTGTTGTTCTCCGCCACTACCTTGGTCAGATCCTTTTTCTGTTGCTCCAGTAATTGAAGGTTCTGTTCCGTATCGTTCAGTAGGTCATCCAGCTTATAATGTTCTTTCTCCACCATCTTCTTAGCCCTGTTTATCAGGTGTTGTGGTATACCTATTCTCTCGGCTATTGCAAAGGTGTACGAGCTGCCCGGTTTGCCCACCATCAGTCGGTACATGGGTTCCAGTTTCTGCTCGTCAAATGCCATCGCTCCGTTAAATATACTTGGGTTACTGCCCGCCATAATCTTCAGGTTCAGATAGTGCGTTGTCACTACTCCTCTTGCATGACGGTGCGATAATTCTTCCAGTATCACTTCTGCTATCGATGCACCCAGTTTTGGGTCACTACCACTACCCAGCTCATCTATAAAGAACATGGTTTTGCCATTCGCGTTCTCTATAAAATGCTTCATATGTTTCAAGTGCGATGAGTAGGTACTTAGTTCAAACTCTATGCTCTGTGTATCACCAATATGCATAAAGAGTTGTTTAAAAATACCCATGGTCGATGTGGGTTTTACAGGCACCAGCAATCCACTCTGCAGCATCACCTGATTCAAACCAATCGTCTTCATCGTCACCGTCTTACCTCCCGCATTCGGACCACTGATAATCAGTATCCGGTCCTTATCATTCAGGTGTACATTTACTGGAATTGTTGGTTTATGGTTCGCCTTATTGTACAGGTAGAGTAGGGGATGGTAGGCTTCTTCCAGTATTAGCTCTGCTTGCTTGCTAAGGTTTGGCATATCGGCATTCATATCTATTGCCAGCCTTGCTTTAGCACTGATAAAGTCGTACTGACCAGCAATATTAAAGTACTGCAGCAGCAGGTCCGAATAGGTCTTCAACGAAGCCGTTAGCTTACGCAGTATTCTGTATTCTTCTTTTTTTTCTTCACTCTCCAGATGCAGCAGATCGTTGTTCAGTTCTATCGTTTCTTCGGGTTCTATAAAGGCTGTTTTGCCTGTGTCGCTCTCCCCATGAAAAATACCCTTTACCTGACGCTTATATTCTGAGAATACCGCTACCACTCTTCTGCCCCTGCTAAAACTTTCGTCAATGTCAGCAGTATATCCCTGCTTCGCCAGTCGCGCCCTTACCTTCTCAAAGGTTCTTCTAAGTTCATTCCTTTTTCTAAAAATACTCCCCCTTATTTTCTCCAACTCCGGACTTGCTTTATCCAGCACATTACCGCCATCATCTATTACCTCATCTATCAGTTCTATAATCTTCTTTTCGTAGTGACAGTTAGCAATTATTTTAGATAGAAACGGGTAGCTGTTTCTTCTATCTGCATCAAACCATCGAAAGATACTTTTAGCATTTTCGCATAGCCCTCTTACCAGGAGCAGTTGTTCGCCTACCAGCATTGCACCCTGTATGCCTATCAGTTGAAGTTCCTTAGAAATGTTGTGTGTAAAACTATTGGGAAATGCCAGCTGATGCATATACAGCATCTTGTATTCATGCGTCTCATTCAGCTCCTGATGTATATAGTCCCAGTGCGTATGTATGCGCATGGTATCGCAGGCCGCATGGGCATATTGAGTATTGCATTTCGCAGCAAGTAAATTTTTAACTTTATCAAACTCCAGTTGTACCAGAGCTGTATTGGGATATAATAGCATAAACGGCTGCAAAAGTAAGCGGAAGGAGGTAAAGAAATACAAGGCGTAAAGGCAAGGAGGCATTAGGCAAAGATGCGTAGTGAATACAGAATACAAGGGAGTTAGGAGACAGGAGACAGAATATAGGAGTAATACAAAGAAAAAGTTGGGCTTGGGAGTTTTTAGATGTAATGAATGGATGTTTAACTCATTCTTTTGGAAATGGAACGTACCCTTTTTGTGTTTTGTTCTACTCTTTTGATTTTTTGCCTTATCCTTTAGCTGTTTTGCTTAGTTGGTAGACCATTTTATTGAATAGCAAGCTTGTAATATCAATCCTTTTTTGTTTTTGATGGTAGTGATTGCCTGATTTGTGCATCTCTTTGTTTGTTTGAAGATATTAGATGTACTGAGTAGGATAGTCTTTGTAGTAAACAGGGTTCCCTTTATACCAAACAGGTGTATCTTATAGCTGGAGAGGTTGCTCTTTTGACCATTTATGATACTCTTTTATTAAATGATGATACTCTTTGAGCTTTATATGGCTCCCGGAGGTTGATTTATGTATCTCTTTGGACTGATTTTGATTCTTTGGATAGTGTATGTATTGCTCTGTAAGATTTTTGAGGTTCTCCTTCTGTAATTTATGGTACGACCTGCAATTATTGAGGATATTAGACTGTTTTACTCAAAAAAGGCTTCCTTTTGAAAGAAAGCCCTTTTGAGTATTTGTTTGTTTGCTTACTAAGGAATTATAAAATTTAGTTCTTCCATTACACCCTGATGGATATAAAGTGTTTTGATTACTTCATCGCCACCCGGAGTTTTGCAGGTAACTGTATAATAACCTGGAACAATGTGTGCAATAGAATAGTTGCCTTCGTAATCGGAAACGGTATCTTTTTCAGTATCTTGAATATGAATTGAAGCAGAAATACAAGGATGTCCATTAAATAATGATACATGACCAATTATACCTGTAGCGTGCGTACCTGTAGGAATAACCTGTTTGGCTAAAGCAAATGCATTCACTAATTTTCTGTCATCCAACACTACTGCATCTTCGAAATAACTTACTACGAGATTGTACATACTATTCATTGCCTGAGTAGTTTCGAAAATGTAACCTGGCAATACATCGGTTCCATCTACTTTCTTTTCCTGAATTTTTTCTACCGGCAAATCTTTTACTTTAACAAAAGCTGCAATGGTAGCTCTCATTGTAATAATATTTTCTGCAACAATATTGGTTAGGATAATGCTATTTTTTTCCATGATTAAGGTAAGTGCAGTAGCACGATCGACCGCCGTATTTTTGGAAACATTACCTACGTAACCTTTAGGGTGATGTAAAGAGGTGGCTAAAGTTGTTTCTTTTCCTTCTTTGGCTAATTCGTAGCCTCTGCTTGCAAATTTATAAATGGTTTGTGCCATTAATTTTTTAGCATCTTTAATAGTGGTTGCGTTTTCTGCTGGGGTGGTTGCCTGAGCTAAGGTAGCTGCTTTGGCTTTTGCCAAGTTTGCCATAAAACGGTCTTCGAAAGATTTATATTCTTCTATAGTAGTATTGATTTTTACACCATATTTTGTATGGTAATCTTTTACTCTATCGAATGATATCATTTTATCGTTTTGCGTATTTTCCATAAAGCGTGATTTATTATTTAATTAAATCAAATGCAAAATTATTGGCTGGTTTCAAAGGCTGGGCTTCAACGTTGTCATAGGAAGTCTGGTAATTATGAACTAACTTATAAAGGTTTGTAAATACTGTATTTTGCTATTTATTTCTAATTCATACTCAAAGCTATACTGCTATTGAATAGTTGGCACTATTATGATTTTTTATTTTTAGTAATTATTGGGTTTACATGCCATAATTCTTATGATATGTATCATGTGGTTTTTTGAAAATAATTTATTTACAAGTGTTGGGTGTTGGTTTTGTCACAATCTTATCACAATAAAAAGGGGGGTAGGGAGAAAGGAGGGTATAAACACAAAAAACTAAAGACTAAAAACTGAAAAACTAAATGTAATACAAGGCAAGAGGAATACAGTAATATATAAATACAATAAAGGGTTTTATATGGCCTTTGATTTATTCTATGGACTTTTTCGTGAGGTGTTGTGATTGTAGGTGAAGAACACCTGCAAAGGCGGAGAAAAAAACTTATCAAGTTATTATAGTATGGGTGTTTTTCTTTTGGGAGAGGTTTATAATTTGGAGAGACCGCATTTTCCTTTGCTAATTGGTTTTACGTTATGAAATGTTTGTGGGAAAATGAGACTATTTGGAGAAGTACACTCTGCGGGAAAGGAAACATCAGCCCCTGATTTAATACTCTGCGGGAAAGGAAATAATAGGAACTGATAAGACTACAGTTTCTGGAAATGATGCTTCGTTTAAAATGTATTGTAAACCAGGCACCATAATGGTTCAAGCGAAAAATGCCAATGGGGATTCTCAGACCTAGGAAGTGGTGGTAACCTATAGGAATATGACGGATGTGGATTTTGATTTAGAATAGAGGCAAGGCACAAAGGCAACGAGGCACATAGGCACAAAGTAATACAAATACAAGGAGCTTTCGGAGAGATTCGAAGGCTCTTTTTTTATGGGTTAGATTGGCTCATTATACCTATAAGGTTTTTAAAACCTTATAGGTATCTGTTAGGTATTTGTATTGCGTTAGTGCCAGCAAGGAATATCCTTTTTTTTGCCCCCCGACCCCCGTCCCCTAAAGGGCAGATTTGGGCGAAAAAAAGATAGGAAGGGCTGGAACGGCCGCTTGCGGAACGCCCAAATTAATTGAAAATTGAGAATGGATAATTGATAATGATTAGAAAAACTAAAACACGAATCCCTAAAACCTTTCTCGTATAATATGAGGTAACATGGCTTCCCAGGTAGGCCAATCGTGTTTCATATCCGGTCCCCATACTTTAAAGTCGTGCCAGATACCTTTGTCCCAGAGTACCTGCGAGAACTTACGGTTGGCATCGGGTGCTTCGTAGGCACCACTACCGGTATAAAGATGTATATGATGACTTGCTTTTATCTTATTCAGATAAAACTCGTCGTTTAAGTTGGGTACATAATGCATTGGGCTGTTAAAATACACCTGATCGTCCCAGAAACCACTGGTATATTCGGTAAGATCGTACACACCACTCATGCTGATAACGCCATTAATAATATCGGGGCGTTTTAGAAAAAGGTTCATAGCATGAAAAGCGCCCAGACTGGCACCACAGGTAGTAATAAGGGTATCGTTGCTGGTAGTAGTTCTGATAAAAGGAATTACTTCGTTGTAAACGTAACTATTAAAGTCGTTGTGACGAATGGCTTTATGTGCAGGCTCCATTTCCTTATTCAGCCAGCTTTCTTTATTGATACTATCAATACTATATACCTTAATACGACCTTCGTTTATAAAAGGACTTAAAAGATCGATTATTCTAAAGCGCTCATACTCCTGATAATCTGCACCAGCAGTAGGTATCAGTAAAATAGCGGTTCCAAAATGACCATAAGTAGCAATAGGCATTTCCTTTTTTAAAGAAGGACTGTACCAGGAAGTAGTTTGTTTCTGCATAATAAAGTTAGTTTGTCGTTATAAATTCAGCGTAGCCAGTAAAGAAGGATGTGTAAGATGAAAAGTGTTTAATCCAGCTTCCTTAGCACCGATAATATTCTTTTGGGTATCATCGATAAATAAAGTCTCTTCAGCAATGAGTCCTTCTGCCTCCAGCAGGTTTTTGTAAGCCTGCGGATCCGGCTTTCTCCAGCCACAAATATGGGAATAATATGCATTGATAAATCGATTATCGAAATCTTTATTTCCAAATTGTTGCTGATAAATGTCCCTGAACCCTTCATAATGAATCTGATTGGTATTGGAGAACAGATAAATGCGGTATTTCCCAGCAGCATTGGCCACTATATCGAGGTTGGCAGGAATAAAATTGCCCAGCATAGCATTCCATGCTTTTTTAATAGTATTGCTGGATGCATTTGTTTTAAAGATATCCCTTAAACTGTCGTAGAAAGTAGCGGTATTGATAGCACCAGTTTCCAATTGTTCGAACAGTTCGGAAGAATAGTCCTGCTTAAAATAGTCGGCATAGTTGTCCAGTCCCAACTGAGAGAAGGCTGTTTCGGAAGCTTTATAGTCTATATCCAGCAGTACCCCTCCCAGATCGAAAATGATATTCTTCATTGTACAGTAAAAAGTAGTAAGTTATATGTTATAAGTATTAAGTAATACGAAGCAAATTAAGGGATAAAATGCTTGCGCTTTATATCCAATAATTACATGCCATTAATGTGACGTGCAACTACTGCAACAACTTTGTTCAAAAGTATAAATGCAACTAATGAATTGCATTTATACTTAAAACTTATAACTTCTTACTTAAAGCGTATTATGCTTTTTTAGCAGCAGGCTTTGCAGCTTTAGCAGCTTTAGGCTTTGCTTCTGCTTTTGGAGCGGCAGCTTTTGCAGGTTTTGCTTCTGCAACAGCTTTTACTTCTGCAGCAGCTTTAGGAGCAGCAACTTTGGCAGGAGCTTCAGCAGTATCGAATGCTATAGTAACGTTGATAACCAAAGCACCATTAGCACCATGAGGAAAACGGCTTCTGAAATCCTGATTAGAAGCGAATAAAATAAATCCTTCAGCAGAAAGGTTGGTAATACTCCAAAGTACTTCTGCGAAATCGCCCCCTTCAAAATTACCGATCCATGCACTGATAGGTTGTTGTGCGAAAGCTTTAGGGAAAGCTACAGCAGCCAATACCGCATCGTTGCTATAAGGATCTTGACCTTTACCTGATAATTCACCAGTAACCAATAATTGAACTGAAGCTAAAGAAACTGCATTACCGTTTTTAACTATAGGGGTAATGTTTCCTACTTGAATGTTTAAATGACTCATAATTGTTTGTTTTTTAATTAATAAATAAACTTTTTCTTTCCGTATGGCAAACAATTATTGGGCTGTTGTAATGAACCCGTCGGGTGCAAAAGTGCGGGTTTTTTCTTAATTCGTAATTTTTGTTGCAAATTTTCGGATGTTTTGAGTGGTTTGAATGGTTTAATGTGTTAATTTTACACATTAAGCGATTGTTGAATAATGCTGCAATAAATTGAAGAGAATAGTAAACGTAAATTTATAAGACAAAAATTCTAAAGTGTTATTATAGAAGGTTTTTATTTAATTTATTACTGATTTTTATCAAAGATTTCATGGTAAATATTTTACGAAATCGATTGCAGTTTATTTAACATTAGAGTTTGTTAATGTTAATTATTTTTATCGCTTTAAATACTTGTGCACACTGAGGCTGAAAAAGCTCAATTTTCTTGGATTGAGGCATTACGATTGAAAATATATGATTGAAACTATTGGTTATTTAAATATACTTATAAAGGGGGCTTTTTATAAATACTTTACAAATATGAGGTATTGGAAAAAGCATGTTGTAAAGGGTATATTTATTTTTCTAATGATTGTTTCTGCTGTAATGAAGGGGGAGGGGCAGACGCAGGGGGATTTGGCGATTATTGCAGCTACAACAAACGACCCTGATTCTATAAGAATTGTAGCTCTTAATACAATACCTTCTGGAGCTACCTTTACAATCACTGATAATGCATGGCAAGGGTCTTCATTTCTTGCTAGCCCAACTGAAGGTTATATAACCTGGACAACAACAAGTGTGATTACTCCCGGTACTATCATAGTTTTTAGTAATAGTGGTACTCCGTGGTCGTTATTAACCTCAACAGTTTCAACAGGTTCAATTACAGCTATAGGTGGAAGTTTTGCAATTAATGTAAACGGGGAGGAAATTCTTGTTTTTTCTGGAGCTTGGACTCTAACGCCTACAAATTTTATCTGGGGTTGGTCAAGTAATGGTTGGATTTCGACGGGTAGCACCACATCACATACTTCCTATTTGCCAGCATCTTTAGTAAATTACAATACTCCACTTACTGGAGGGATTAATGATGCTTATTATGCATTTGGAGGAACATCTACAGGAAGTGTTTCAATACTTAATACTAACAAATGTGCTTTAATTGCAATGTTAACTAATGCTACTAATTGGGTGAAAAATGCAACATCAACACCAATTACTGACCCTACCTATACTATAACTTTTAATTCAGTATCTAATTCAATAACTGGTTATAGCATTGTTGGGGTTGGAAATGCAACCACTCTTTCTACAACTGCCACTGGTGGTGTTTGGAGTAGCGGCACAACAAGTGTAGCAACAGTAGTAAGTGGAACAGGAGTAGTAAACGGAGTGGCTTCTGGAAATACCACCATTAAATACCTAGTTGTTAGTGGTACATGTAGAGACAGTGCATTGAAAGTTATTACAGTTCCTACAGCTGCTAGTTTGGTGGTTTGTCCTGTTGCTGGGTTTACTATTAATAATGATGTTCAATGTTTAACTAGTAACAATTTTAGTTTTACAAATACTGCCTATTTAGATACAACAGCTTCTCCAATTGGAATTATATATGCTTTAACTGCTGATGCTACAGCTACAAGTTCGGGGGTAGGAGCTTCAACAGCTATAGGTCAGGATGAAGTTGTTTATAGTGGGTTTGTAGATGGAGGGATAAGTGGTTCTGGACAAAAGCTTGGAGTAAGTTCAACTAATTGGCCTACAACCGTTGGTACAGCTGGTTATGTAGATTATATAGTAGGGCCTGTGAGTGGCTTTAATCTGTCATTATCTTCTTTTGTTATTGATGCCGCAGTTACAGGTGGTAGTGGTACATTGAATGGTAATTTTCAATATTCTACAGATGGTGGAGTTACATTTAATTCTCTAGGTTCATTAAAAACTTTCCCAAGCGGTTCGGGTTCATATTCTACATTCACTTTTAATTCATCTCCTTTGCCAATTGCTATAAATAATGGGCAAACTTTAATAGTTAGAATGTATGTATATGCATCTGGGACAGTTACTAATTCTAGAAGTATTTATATTAGGAATGCCGTTTTTACAGGATCGACAACTTATACAAGTCCAGGTTCTATGACATATGCCTGGACATATGGAGATGGTTCTACGGCAACAACAACTAATGGTTTACATACATATGCAAGTGGCGGAACATTTTATGTGAAAGTAGTAGCTACTAGCAGTACAGCTTGTAAGGACAGCATTATACATGCTGTAACTGTAAATACTAATCCTATTGCAGCATTTACAATAAACACAACACCTCAATGTTTAAGTGGTAATAGCTTTACTTTTACTAATACTTCTACAGGAACTGTTACTGGGTCGTCAGGTTCATCACTTACAGATACTGTTACATGGGCTTTAACTTCGGATGCTACCTCTGTTATGACAGGAGCCGGAAGTTCTACTCTTACTGGGTTAAGCGCTGCAGTAAGTAGTGGGATAATAAATGGAGGTTATAATGCAAATGGACTAAAATTAAGTTCTTCAACAACATGGCCTTCAATAGCTACCAGCAATTATTATGTTGACTTTATTATAACTCCTAATGCAGGATATACTTTAAACCTTTCCTCAATTAACTTTGAAGCTGCTGTAACAGGAGGTTCTGGAAGTTTTAGTGCAGGCTTCCAATATTCCATTAATAGTGGAACATATACCAGTATATCTCCCGTTATAGTATTTAGTAATACTACTCCACTTGCAACTCCTGCTTCTGTGCCAATTACCGGGTTATCTATTTCTGTTCCATCAGGGAGCAATTTGAAAATAAGGATGTATTTATATGGATCAGCTACATCCAGTAGAAGTGCTTATTTAAGAAATTTAAAGTTGATAGGCACTACTACTATTGCACCTACAGCTGCTACTACCTATTTGTGGAATTATGGAGATGGCAGTACTGCTACAACGACAAATGGTACTCATATTTATTCAACAGCTGGTACAGATTCGGTAAAGTTTGTGGTTAGTAATGGAGGAAGTTGTAAAGACAGCGTAACTAAAGCAGTTTCTATTTTAGGTATTATTTCTCAGAATACACCTGGAGCTACTTATGCAATAGGTGCTACAGCAACAGCATTGACATTAACTGCTCCTGCTGGTTATTATTATCAATGGTATAGCAATACAGTGAGTGCTAATTTTGGTGGTGTAGCAATTTCGGGAGCTACCAGTAATTCCTATACGCCACCTACTACAGCAGCTGGAACTACTTATTATTATTGTTTACTTACCAGCACCTCCTGTGTGCAAGTAAGTGCAGTTTCTGGTGCTATTTTAGTGTCAGCATGTACTGCTACTCCTTATACCATTCAATTTTTACAACAGCCTACTTCTACTACACAGGGGCTTGCTATGAACCCTGCTGTTACGGTAAAAATTTTGTGTGCATCGGGTGCTGTTGCAACTAGTTATACTGGGAATGTAACCATACAGGCATTAACTGGTTGTGGATTTGTTTCTCAGACTGTAGCTGCAATTGCAGGTATAGCAACTTTTACAAATGTAATTTTTACTAGGAGTCCACAAACAGGTATTTCCCTTACTGCAACAGCTGTTGGTGTAACTGGTTCGGTAGCCAGTGCTTCTTTTAATATTACATCACCTGTTGCCAGTACCGTTACTAGAATAATTGCCAGTAATGATTTTGAGTCAACTTATGGAAAATGGAACTGGACTGCAGGTTCTGGGTCAATTTCTGCTAATGACTACACTGGTATTTTTAGTTATCTGGGTAATAGTTATTTATGCAAAACGAACAAATTAGCAGTATTAAATTCATCTGGAGTAAGTGAAGATACTAATACAGTTACTTTTACAAATTACACTAGTCTTGCTCCTTATACTAACCTTACTTTTAAGTTTAAGATAGCATCTCTAACAGATCTTGGGTCACCTACTAATTCTGTTACAACTGATTCTATTACTTATTCAAATACTTCTTTAAATGGAAGTCCAGGAAATGACAGTAATGAGGATTTGTGGGTGGAGACTTCTATAGATGGAGGAACAACATGGACTAAAATATTATATATAAATTGTCCAACTAATTTATTATTTCCATTTGCAGCAAGTACCACTACATTAACCTGGGGCAGTAATACCAATGTGAGTCCAGTTACTGCTTCTTCTTCAACCTGGAAAAGTGCATTCTCTGTTTCCATACCAAGTGGAACTGGTCAGTTCAGATTTAGGGTAACAGCTGTTAATAACCGTTACAGTGAAAGCTGGTGTTTAGATGATGTGTCACTTACAGGTGATACGACAGTTACAACCAGTTTGCTTCCTACAGTTACTGCCGCACCAGATACTACAATTTGTAGTGGCAATGCAATTACCTTAAGATCAACTGTTTTAAATAATGTTGGTACTATTTCTTACGCATGGACTCCTAAATCTAAATTGGTAGATTCAACTATAGCTTCGCCTACTACAACTGTGTTGTCTTCAAGTCAGACTTACCAAGTAACGATAACAGATGCGAATTCATGTACTGCAGCTTCTAATACAATACATGTTACTGTAAATCCTTCTGCAGTTATTAGCACACAGCCAAGTTCATTGACCTCTAACTATTGTATAAATGCAAGTGGAACCTCATTATCTGTTGTAGCAACAAATGCTATTTCTTATCAATGGTATAGCAATACAACTGCCAGTAACAGCGGTGGAACAAGTGTTGGTAGTAGCAATGGAGGTCAAACTGCAACCTATACTCCTCCTACCTCTTCTGCAGGTGCAACTTATTATTATTGTATTATTACATCAGCTTTATGTGGTACTATTACCAGCAGTATAAGTGGGGCAGTTAATGTTTATAGTAATCCTGCAACTCCAGGGATTTTACCCAATTCTGGGTGTGTAAATTCTTCTACAACTTTTACAGGAAGTGGAGGAACAATTTATGAGTTTACAAAGAATGGCACTTCACAAGGAACTCCTTCTCCAACTAATACTTCAACTATAAGTTCTTTGACTTCTGGTGATATAGTTTGTGTTAAGAATTATGGTCCAACTATTGATGGGAATTTAAATACTACTGAATACGGGTCAGCTTTAGCTACTTCAGCTGGTGGTCCGGCCAGTAGTGGTTTTGCCAGTGGAGGAAATATGGATGCCATTTATTTTAGAAATGATGCAACCTATTTTTATGGGGGGATTGCAGGAATGTTACAAAGCAATTCGGGCAATAAGATATTGCTTTTTATTGATAGTAAGAGCGGTGGATATAATGATTTGACCAGTTGGGGAACAAGAACCAATTCTCCTGGTTTGTCTGGAGGGACAAGTTATTCTATAAATAATTTATTTAATACAAAGTTTGATTCTGGATTTAATCCGGATTATATATTACAAATTAATGTTTCTGCGGGTATTGCCTATTACGACTTGTATGATATGCAGGCGAATAGCAATGTGTCTTTAAATAGTAACACTAGTTGTGTTTTAAGTTATCAGGCAAACACAGGAACTGGAGATGTTTCTAAAGGATTTGAATTTGCAATTCCGTCAAATTTTATTGGTAGTCCAGCCAGTTCTGTTCAATTATTTGCTATGCTTGTAAATAACCCTGCAAGCGGTACTGCAACTTTTTTCAGTAATCAGTTTCTAACACATTGTGGTAGCGGAGAACCCAATTATGGTAATGGTGCAATTGATTTTAGTTCGAGAGTTCCTAATCCTGTTACTTATAGTATTTCAAATACTAATTGTTATACGCAGACTTGTACAACTTTAAGTGTTAATCCAGCTATTACTGTTCAACCAAGTACATCGAATGCTAATTATTGTCAAGGTAATACTGCTTCTGCTTTAACTGTTACTGCGAGTAATGCTTCTACATATCAATGGTATAGTAATACTATTGCAAGCAATAGTGGAGGAACAAGTGTTGGAAGTAGCAATGGTGGGAATACCGCAACTTTTACTCCGTCTACTGCTACACTTGGAACGCTATATTATTATTGTGTAATTAGTAATGCAACTTGTACTGTAAACAGTAATGTTAGTGGATCAATAACTGTATATTATATTGCTAATCCTAATATATCGACTAGCACTGTCTGTGCAGGAACTACTACCTTAACAGCAAGTAATGGTAGTGTTTTTCAATGGTATAAAAACGGCACTTCATTAGGTGCTGCTGATACTTCCAGAACTAAAACAATTTCTGGTTTGGTAGGAGGAGATATAATCTGTGTAAAATCATTGTCGCCTAAAATAGATGGTAGCTTAACTACTTCTGAATGGGGAACACCTTTAGCTACTAATTCAGGTGGGCCTTCAACGAGTAGTTTTGGAAGTGGTAATAATATTTCTGCTTTATATGTTCAAAACGATCAAACTTATTTGTATGGAGCAATAGCTGGAAATATTGTTGATGGAAGTGGAAACAGATTGTT
Organism: uncultured Chitinophagaceae bacterium; assembly: GCA_903907815.1. Classification (GTDB taxonomy): domain Bacteria; phylum Bacteroidota; class Bacteroidia; order Chitinophagales; family Chitinophagaceae; genus CANFLJ01. The sequence continues at coordinate 13,493 of CAIVPM010000399.1, forward strand.
ATTATTTATTGATAGTAAGAGTGGGGGGTATAATTCTATAGGTAGCTGGACGAGTCATACAAGTTCTAATTTTTTCTATTCGGTTCAAAGACTAAATAATTGTATAACATTTGATGCTGGGTTTAATCCAGATTATGTATTAGTAATTAACAGAGGATCAACACCGACCGGTGATGCTTACTTTGATTTGAACGATATGGTTGGTGGAACTAACACCTATTTAGGAAGCGCCAATTCATCTTTATTTTTGAATTTTCAGGGCAATTCAGGAGTTAGTGATATTACCAAGGGATTTGAGTTTGCATTTCCACTTAGTTTAATTGGAAATCCATCAAGCAGTACTTCCATTAAGTTCTTTGCTATGTTGGTTAATGATCCTGGTCCTAATGCTGTAATTAATCCCTATACACTTGTCAGTAATCAGTTTCTAACACATGCTGCAAGTTCGGAAACCAGTGATTACGGAACAGGCTGTATTACATTCGGGAGTGCTACTCCTGATCCAGTATCATTTACAACAAATTCTAATAATTGTTTTGGTCAAGCTTGTGCAACCGTAACTGCGAGTAATACAGCAGGAGCGCCTTCATCAACACCAACACTTTGTATTAATACAGCTTTAACCAATATCACTATTGCAACAACTGGGGCTACAGGTATTGGTACAACAACTGGACTTCCATCGGGTGTTACTGCAATATGGTCATCTAATACCATAACGATCAGTGGCACACCAACTGCGGCAGGAACATTTAATTACAGCATACCATTAACGGGAGGATGTGGAACGGTGAATGCTACTGGAACGATAACAGTTAATAATGCAACGCATAATAGCACAACGCAGACTGTATGTGATAGTGTAAGATGGAATGGAACAAAGTACACCACCAGTGGAACCTACACTTATGCATACAGCAACGGATCAGGCTGTGCATCAACGGATACCCTGCATCTGACAGTGAACTATGCTACACATAATACAAGTACGCAGACTGTATGTGATAGTGTAAGATGGAACGGCACTAAGTACACTACGAGCGGAAACTATCTATATAATTATACCAATGGAACAGGTTGTGCATCGACTGATACATTGCATTTAACGGTTAACTATGCAACCACAGCTACGATCACGAAGACCGCTTGCCTAAATTACACCTGGCATGGAACAACTTACACAGTAAGTGGAGCATATACATTTGATTCTCTTAATGCGATAGGATGTGATAGTTTAACGACATTGAACTTAACCATCAACCAACCTACTACTGCTACAATTAATCAGACTGCTTGTAGCAGCTACACCTGGCATGGAACGACGTATACTGCCAGCGGAGCATATACATTTGATAGTGTAAACGCAAAGGGTTGTGATAGTTTAACGACATTAAACCTGACCATCAATCAACCTACTACTGCAATACTTAATCAGACTGCCTGCAGCAGCTACACCTGGCATGGAACAACGTATACTGCCAGCGGAGCATATACATTTGATTCTCTTAATGCGATAGGTTGTGATAGTTTAACGACACTGAACTTAACGATC
>CAIVPM010000400.1 GCA_903907815.1 uncultured Chitinophagaceae bacterium
AAGCTTAATGCTTTATGAAAGGCGGTCTTTTGTCTCATTAACATTAATAACCGCCTTTCTTTTATCTTTTATTGTGTAACTCCACATATTTTTCTTTTGTAAATACTACCGAACTATTGATATTAAAGAAATAGATGATACTGGAAAATTAAAAGACATTACTTATATAAGTTTTGATTCAACTGGAATTAAATACATTTATGAATATGGTTATTACCATCTTGATGAGATAAAAGATATTTATGTATGTAAATCTATTGAGTTATATTCAAAGAAAAATCTTTTAGGAGTCTATTTATATCACCAATATGTAAAAAATATTTTGTATGAATATACAGAAAATGATGTATCTGGTTCTGATGAGACATACTTATTTAATAGAGGATATGATTTATATAAATCGGATCCGAATAATAAAACTTATAAATTTGAATATAGTTCAATTTCAAAATACCACCATTAATATAACAATTAAATTACACTTTGATAAAGAAGAAATTCAACAACAATTACAAGATTTTCTTATAAAGAATATCGATGATATATATTTTGTAAATTACTATGAGATACCCTTTTTTATTACCAGAGCATTAAAAGTTAAGCATTAAAATATTAGAGCATGTACAATGAAGAATTAGAAAAGTTGATAGAATTTGCATTTACAGATGGCCAATTAACGGATAAAGAGAAACAGGTTTTAATAAAGAAAGCAGTTACATACGGCATAGATGCAGATGAATTTGAATTGGTATTGGATGCAAGACTTTATGAGTTGCAAAAATTAAATTCCGGAAAAGAAACCGCTTCTAATTTGAGTGAGAAAAAACAAGAAAATACTATCTCAGAAGAGAATACCAATAGTAGTTGGGGATACTTTTCTACTATTGTTGATTCAGTGTCAGAAACTGCCTCCTCGGCAGCAAATTCTGTTACAAGTACTTACGATGAAACCATTAAGTCGATAAGTGATATTGATATTAAATCGAATCTGAAAGGACTGTGTGAACATATTGATTTTCCTGTTGTAATAAATAAACTTGAATCTGTAGAAATCAGTAATCCTAAAGCAAGAAATGGGATTTTTGCTTTAATACAGATTTTGAAGATACTAGGACGTTATAAAGAAAAGGATTTTAGTTTTGAGGAAGCAGATAAAGAAATAAGTTTTATCACTGAATCCATTGATTTAAAAGTAGCGTTTCAAATTGTAAGTCCTGTTTTACTATTGTTGCCATTTGGATCACTAATAGTATTTATACTGGAGTTCTTTATATTTAATGACTAATAATTGAGTTATATCTGGTTGTTCTGAAAAATTTTTAATGGAGTTCAGAAACCATTTCAAAAACGAGGCGTAACCGAAAAGCCTTATGAGTAGGAAAATAAAAAAAAGAAAATGTCAAAAGCTGTAAAAGTCAAATTAAAGAGTCCTGTTGGAAATGCTCCAAAAGGTTATGAATTTCAAGTAATTGTAAACACTGGAAAACCTAATGGTACAGAAGTTGCAACTACGCTAAAGAAGTTGGGTTTTAAAGTTACCGCAACTCCAAATGAACAAAGTTTTGAAGTAATTTAATTTCTTTAAACATAAAAAATGGTATCAACAATTCACAAAGGACAATCGTCCAGTAGCAGCACTATACTTTTTAGTTTTGATGGAAAGTATATTTTCAAAGGTCAATCATCGAGTAGTAGTAATATTTTGTACTCATTTGATGGAAAACATATCTTTAAAGGGCAGTCTTCAAGCAGTAGTAATATACTCTACACATTCGACGGAAAATATATTTATAAAGGACAGTCAACCAGTAGCAGCAACATATTATATACCATAGATGGAAAGTATATATATAAGGGACAATCTACCAGTAGTAGTAATATCCTTTACACTTTTGATGGAAAATACTTTTACAAAGGACAGTCAACAAGCAGCAGTAATATTTTGCTAACTGTTGATGGACATATATCAGGAGGAATATTTCCAGTAATTCTATAGTTTCAATTTACAGTATTTAAAATGAAAAAAGCAGAAAATAAAATCATTTTTGGGCGACAACTCTCTAATGATACATCATCATATTATGGTGCTCAGATAGGGATTGGTAAATTAAACAAGAGTCAGGTCACAGAGCTTCTTAGCTATCTTGAAAATAAAGATTTCAGTAATAAATATCTTAAGAATTTTCAGGAGTATTCTGAATTGTTTCATTATACAGGTATCCCTTTTAGTTCTGAATTTAATACCTTAGAAGATTTGACAGATGAAGATATGAAATCTATACCAGATAACATTGAATTTGAACTTGATGAAGATGGTGAAATTGTAAAAAAAGAACAGCATAGTTTTTCATTTAAACTTAAAGGCTTCTATTTAATAAGTATCCGCTTTGAGGATATTTATATAATAAGAAGTGCTTCTTTAGCGAATAATTCTGAAATAAAAATAACAGCAGGAATAGATACTTTACCTGTATTAGGTACTTTAATAGTTGGGGATCCTGATTTTTATATATTAAATAATTTTTGGATTAAGGCTAAAAAAATGGATTTTTCTGATGAAGAAGGAAATGGTGATATATATTCAACTTACCAGATTCTTTATTATTATGATGGTCGAAAACTTAAGTTCGAAGATGCATGTTCAAGAGATGAAATGCTGGAGATATTAGGCGCTGATAATTATATTATGTATTCTGACAGAACCTCTGAACCACCTGATATTGTTACTGAGACGGAAGATTTTTGTCCATTTTTAATAGAAGAAGATGAAGTTGAAGAAGGAACCCTTTCTATGAAAATTGAAATACTAAAAGAGCTTTTGTAATCGAAAAGAAACAAAATGAAAAAGGATTTCTGTCCTGGTAATTTAACTCTTGAATTATCGAAAATATTAGAAGAGTTATTGATTAGTAAGCCTATTGAGGGATATTATAAATCAATGATTGATAAATATGATTCAGACCAATCATGTGTTATACCAAATCTATTCTTGACAGATTTAAAAGGTATTGATGACATATTGAACAAAAAAGAATCTATAAGGAATAGTGGAATAGACCTACCAATATATTTTGGAGATTACAATAACTGTACTTCAAAAATAATGATTGTAGCAATGGATCCTAAACGAAACGGGCAGGATCACAAAGAGATTGTAATAGGCTCTGTATTTGGTTTACACGATAAAAAAGGGAGGGAAACCAGCAGGAATGATTACTGGAAGTTTGTAGCTCCATTGTTAGATAGTAATTTTATTTATCTTACTGATGTTTATAAATTATATTACGAATATATTGTTCTGAAAAACAACAAATCAACTACTATTATTAGTAATAAGGATCCGGAATACTTACATAAAAATGGAACTGCATTTAAACTAAACAAAACAATACTTGAAAGAGAAATTGCATTGATTAAACCCGACATAATTGTATCATTAGGGTTAGAATCTGCCAATGCATTAAAAATGCTTCACGGTATAAAAGACAAAGAAAACTATATGACTCATAATGGGATTGAATATATTTTTATGCCTCATATAGCTAGAACCGTTACGCAAAGCATACCCACTATTGCAAATTTGTTTATTGCAATGGGGAAAATTAAAAAACATAAAAGTTTAATAGAAGCTGGAGAACAGATTCATTTATTACGTAATGAACTGTTCAAATAAATAATTTAGTTAACCTAACTCCTTTTTAAAGATCAAAAGCACTGCTGTAATGGTGGTGCTTTTTTGTTGGTAATAATTTATTGCCAACTTTGTACGGATTTTATTGGGTTTTTAAATTAATAGGAATGAATTTATTTTCTGCTTATGGCTCGTTTTACTTAAGTGCTATATTTTTCTATTTTGCTGATGTATTGCAGAAAACAACTTCAAAAGGGGCAATTACCTGGAAGTATTTGTTTGTACGTTCCTGCTATACTTCGGTTATAGCAATCCTTTTGACGATTATACTATTTGGAGTAAATAGTTTGCCTTCTATTAATATTATTTTACAGATGGCATTTTGCTCTGTTTGTTGTGGAATGGGATTGTTCTTTTACATCAAGAGTATAAATGTTTTAAAATTCTCGAATGTTGGTTCATTGACTATTGTTGGGAATGTAATACAACAGTTAACAGGAATATTATTGTTTGGGGAGAAATATACTGCATCTGATTTTGTGGCATATGCTTTAATGAGTTTTGGGTGTGTGTATCAATTGTTATTCACCAAGACGTTTAAAGGTGCAAAATATGTGTTGTTGTCTACTGTATTTTGGACAGGAGGATATATACTGCTATCTAGGGTTTTGAAGCAAACTACTATTTACTGGAGTGTGCCAATTATGGAGGTAACTATTATGATAATGAGTTATGGGATAATGGTATTTTATTCATTAATAAATAAAGAGTCAGATTCTATTATACAGCCCATAACTATTAAACCCAAGTTCTTTATACTGATTGCTACTCTAACTTATAGTGCTTCATTGTTTAATAATAATGTGTATAAGAATATTCCAATTTCTACTATTAGTATTTTGCAACTTTCTATAATGCCACTAGCATATTTAGTTAGTTTGAAAATATTTAAGGAGAAGCCTAGTAAAATTGAGTTGATTAGTTTTATTACAGGGTTTATTGGATTTGCATTGTTTGTTTATATGCATTATTAGATTAAATTATTACGGCCTTTCAGGCCTTGGATTATTGTTTCATTTTTTTTCACAGGGCTTCACCCTATGCTATTGTATACCGCTCTTTCAGAGCTGGGAGCGTACTGACGTGGGTGCGATGTATTTGTATTCGCGTTAGTGCCAGCAGGGAATATCCTCTTACTACCACACCGGAACCTGCTTTGAAATGGATACTGCTAAGGTGGTAGTAAGAGATAGGAAGAGCTGGAACGGCCGCTTGCGGAACGCCCAAAGTCAAGTAAAAAGTAAAAAACAAAAAGAATTCAAATACAAAACACTAAAGACCAAAAAAAGAAAAACTAAACTATACAAGGCAAAGAGGCAATAGGCAAAGAGGAATACAAGAAATACAAAAACTAAAGACTAAAAAAAGAAAAACTAAATGTAAAACCGGTTAATTCGACCTCTGATTTCCATTATAGATTATTTAACAAAAATAAATAACTTAACTTCCAACTTTTTAAAGGTACTGCGCTCTTATAGATATACAATTTGGAAAATACAGTTTACATACAAGAAAATGCGATAGCAAATGCACGTAAAGGCAAGCCTGCTGCTATGGAGTACCTGTACAACCAGTTTAGTAAGGCTATGTATAATGTGTGTGTGCGAATGACGGGCAATAAAGTGGATGCTGAAGATGTACTGCAGGAGAGTTTTATGATTGCTTTTGATAAGCTGCATCAGCTGAAAGAAGCGGCACAATTTGGGGGATGGCTGAAGCGGATTGTGGTGAATGAATGTATACGATATAGTAAGAAGAATTTTTACTGGGACGACTGGAATGAGGACTGGAACGATAGCATGAAAGATGATGGTACGGAATGGTGGACGAATATAGAAATGGGGCAGATACATGAGGCCATTAAAAGATTGCCGGATGGATGCAGACAAGTATTTAATCTGTTTGTGCTGGAAGACTATTCTCATAAAGAAATAAGTGCATCGCTGGGTATATCGGAAGGGACGAGTAAGAGTCAGTATTTTAGGGCGAAAAGTATTTTAAAAGATAAGCTAACAAAACAACTTTTCAATAATGGATAAGTTTAAACAATATTTACAGGATCACGCTAAAGAGCTGGAGGTAGACGCGCCTGGAGCAAGGGTCTGGAAGAACATTAATGAGCAACATATTGCTCCTAAACAAAAAGGAAAGCTGATTTCTTTTGTGCGTTATGCTGCCGCTGCCTGCATAATTGCACTGGCGGGGATTGGGGTATTTCATATTGCTACTAATCCTAAGAATAATGTAGCAGTAGCTATACAAAGCATTAAAGATACCTTGACAAATAATGCTACCGTGGTGCCTAAACAAGACAGTAGTAATTCGAAGAATACTCTTGCAGAGACAGTAATAGAAGTTCCCGATAATGACGCTGAAAATGCAGGAGACAACAAGGGGAATATAAAAGGGGCAAATAATAATAATAAGTCGGTACATAAACCAAGTGCTGGTTCGGAAATGGATATGCTGAACTATGTGGAGACTGGTTTTACTAAAGTAATTAATATAGAAAAACAAAGAGTGAACAGTTCGCCTTTGTATGCTGAAAGTCCGGCTTACTTTAACGACTTTAAGAACCGTATGATGCAGATGGATAATGATGAAAAACTGATTAGAAAAGATATAAAAGAAAAGGGTCCAGATAACCAGATGATAGACCAGATGATTAATATCTATCAGCAAAAACTGAACCTGCTTAGACAGTTGCAAACAGAGATGAATAAACTGAATAACCGATATAAACAAAACAGACCTGCCTCCGATTCTGTAGGCACTTATTTTTTAAACATTTAAAATTGATAATATGAGAAAGTTAGTCATGATTTTAGGACTTGTATGCATGAGCGTACTAACATTTGCCCAGCAGGGATTGATACAGAAAGAGATTAATGTATCGAAGAATTGTCAGGTAAAAATATCTTCCAATAACAGAAACATTAATGTGGTTTCCTGGAAT
>CAIVPM010000401.1 GCA_903907815.1 uncultured Chitinophagaceae bacterium
AGAATTTACTTTAATCAAATCGGTAATGCATCCGCAAGCTGAGGACGCTCGTCCAAACCTTGGCGGTGTTGCTGTAGAACAACGTCAGTATTATGTTATGCTGATGATAGGCGATGAAGAAGTAGGAGTTGCTTCGGCTATTGGAGATTCCGGTCAAATTGAGCATAGTATTTCGGTTTAAAGTGAGCAGTGCATTTCGGAGCAAATTGAGCACCCCATTTCGGAGCAAATTGAGCACCTGTTAATACTCCCAAAAAAGTTACGATAGCAGACATAATTTTTACTTTGGTGGAATATAAATCCACCTTACAAAAGTAATAATTATGGCAAACAAAACTATCGATATGAATAAAATTCGTCAAGTGCTAAGGATGCACACCCAAGGCAAAAGCAAACTGTTAATTAGTCAACAGACTGATGTATCACGTAATACCGTATCAAAATACATACAGCAATTTCATCATTTACGCCTGACAGGCGATGAAATTAATCAGCTAAGCGATCATGATTTAAATAAATTGTTTAGCAATGAAGCTCCTGTTGTTCCAAAACAAAGGGAGAAAGAGCTTCAGGATTTTTTACCAAAGGTAGAAAGAGAAATAAAGCGTACAGGAGTAACCTTGCAGATGATGTGGGAGCAATACAGGAAGCTACATCCTGATGGCTATGCAAAGACCCAATTTTATCATCATTACAATAAATGGGTAAAGAAAACATCACCGCTGATGCACATGATACACAAAGCGGGAGATAAGATGTACGTTGATTTTGCAGGAGAAAAGTTATATATCGTAGATAAAGAAACGGGAGAATTGTTACCGGTAGAAGTCTTTGTAGCCATACTCGGAGCAAGTCAACTTACTTATGTAGAAGCCACACGGAGCCAAAAGAAAGAAGATTTTATCATAGCCTGTGAAAATGCACTTTATTATTTTCAAGGTGTTCCGTCCGCCATAGTTCCTGACAATTTAAAATCAGCAGTTACCAAAAGCAGCAAATACGAACCAACACTTAATGAAACATTTGCAGACTTTGCCGAGCACTATCAAACAGCAATACTGCCCGCACGTGCTTACCGTCCCCGTGACAAATCATTAGTAGAAGGGGCTGTAAAGATTACTTATAATCGAATCTATACTGCCATTCATAACCATACATTCTTTTCTGTTGCAGAACTCAATCATGCCATCTGGCAGGAGTTGGAACTACACAACAACATGTTATTGAAAGGCAGAACATTTTCACGCAGACAGCAGTTCGATGAAGTGGAAAAAGCGGCATTAATGCCACTTCCTTCGTTTCGTTACGAATTTAAGAAACAGCAAATGTTAACTGTGGCGAAAAACGGTCACATCTGTTTAAGTGTTGATAAACATCACTATAGCGTGCCTTACAAATACATCGGCAAAAAAGTAAAGGTGATTTATTCTCCAACTACGGTTGAAATATTTTACAATTTTGAAATGATTGCTTCGCATAATCGAACTATAAGCCCTTATAACTACACTACCGTAACCGACCATTTAGCCTCTGCCCACAGGTTTGTCAGCGACTGGACACCTGAAAAGTTTATTGCCTGGGCAGCCGCCATTCATCCGGATGTAAAAACCTTTATAACCCAAATCTTTGAAAGAAAAAAACATCCCGAACAAAGTTATAAATCATGTATGGGCGTATTGAGTTTTGAAAAGAAAGTAGGCAAAGACAGGCTTATTAAGGCTTGTCAGCGTGCATTAGATTATGAGATTTATAATTACAAAATCATTCAGAAAATACTGGATACAAAAATGGACCAGTTTGGTGATGATGAAAAGCAGGAGCAGCTTACTATTCCTGACCATGAAAACATAAGAGGTGAAGATTACTATCAATAAAACAAACAATTAATAATAATTAAAAACAAACAAAATGAACGAAGAAACAATTAAACAAATGAAAGACATGAAATTAACAGGAATGGTTCGTGCCTTTACAACAAGTCTGGAAAATGAACAACTGAACAAGTACACACCAGATGAAATGGTAGCCTTTTTAATCCAGTCGGAATGGGACGACAGGCAGAACAGAACAACCCTTCGGCTGGTTACAAACGCCCGTTTTCGCTATAATGCAAGTATTGAATCGTTGCATTATGACAACAATCGCAACTTAGATAAAAATCAAATTTTACGCTATGCTGACTGTTCTTATATCAAGGCAAATGAAAATATTTTTATTACAGGTAGTACCGGCATTGGCAAAAGTTATATAGCCACCGCACTTGGCTATCAGGCTTGTATTCTTGGTTACAAGGTAATGTATGCCAATACCAGTAAGCTCTTCTCCCGATTAAAAATGGCAAAAGCAAATGGTCTTTATATAAAAGAAATGGCCAAGATTGAACGTCAGGACTTGCTTATACTTGATGATTTTGGCTTGCAGCCTTTAGATACTATTAACCGCAATATACTTATGGAAATTATAGAAGACCGTCACGGAAAAGGTGCAAGTATCATTACATCACAACTTCCGGTAAACAAATGGTATGAGGTTATTGGCGAACAAACTGTAGCAGATGCAATTTTGGACAGAATTGTTCACAGTGCGCACCGAATTGAAATCAAAGGAGAGTCGCTTAGAAAAAAATTATCTGGCGTTCAAATAAATAATGAAATAATTAATAATTAAACTAATTTTGCAACAATTATCGTAACTAATTTAGATGTTAACTTTCACTGCTCAATTTGCTCCGAAATGGGGTGCTCAATTACACCGGAATATCCAGATATTCTGCAAAATTATGATATTTTACTTTAGATTGTTTTTTTACAAGTAATAAATCTGTTAAATTCTCAAAATTATGCGTTGAGACTAATTGTTTGTTGTATTATTGAAGGATTTAATCGAGAAAATGCACCTTTTAAAAAAGCAGTTTTTCTCCTGGAAAAGTGAAAATATTTTTTGTGGAGGTGATAATAGTTTTGCAATCAAAAAGGAGACTTTTTTTGTCAATTGCTTTATAGCATAAATTGTATCTTTAATATCTAAGAACTTAAATGCACAATCTGGCTTAATTTCGAATCTGCTTTTCAATCTTTTTTTACAATCTTTAAAATAAATAGCTGACCTTTGTA
>CAIVPM010000402.1 GCA_903907815.1 uncultured Chitinophagaceae bacterium
AAAGGCATATTATCGTAAAGCTAAATACATTATTAAGAGTACAGACATTGCAGATTTATTTAATAATAATCTTAATAGTCTTATTAGTCTGTAGCATACCAATAATTGAATAATTATAGAAAATGAAGAGTATCAAAGTTGGCGCAATTATCGCCTCTATTAGTATTATGATGGGTGCATTTGGTGCACATCTTTTAAAAGACAAGTTATCCGAAAAAGCCTTGGCGCTGTATGAAACTGGCGTAAGATATCAACTCTACCATGCTTTTGCATTGATAATAGTGGGTATACTATATCAGCTTAATCCAAACAAACAACTTAAAACTGCCGCTACCTTATTCTTATTAGGTATACTGTTCTTTAGTGGATCACTTTATGTACTGAGTTATAAAGTAAATAATAATATAGAAGGATTAAAATGGGTAGGACCAATTACACCTCTAGGTGGCTTATGTTTTATAATTGGTTGGATAATGGTTGCTTTTAGTAGCAACTTAAAAAAGAAATAGCTGCAAGAAGTGAATCTTACAGCTATTATATTCGGCCTTGCTTCTGAATATTATTTGTTCAATTTCTTATTAAATGCTTTTACTAAGAATACACAGTTTTCAATCTGCTTAATCTGACTTACGCGGTCTTTATTCTTAATAGAGGAAGCTGATGTAGATAATTTAATATCAACAGGATGATCTCCTTTTTTCAAATCATCCACTAAGCGGAAGATGTTTTTACTCTTAATAGCAAATGAAACACCTTGAGATTGTTTTTCACGGGTACTGATAATACCAATTACATCTCCATTCTTATTAAATACAGGACCACCACTATTACCAGGATTTGCACTCATCTGAATCTGATAAGATAAAGTGTCACCATCATGACCGGTTGAAGCACTGATATCTCCTTTATTATAAGTAATGTCATTTCTTGGATAACCAAGGGTAAACAATTCTTCTCCAAGGTCCATTTCACTTCTCTTAATGGTATATGGAAGTTTCTTTATGGAAGTATAATCGTTGTCACTAATCTTTAAAATTGCAAGATCTCTGATTTCATCTCTGTAAACAATAGAAGCGTCATAAATTTCATGATCAGCACTCATTACGTTTGCTCCAGAAGATCCATGCAATACGTGTGCGTTAGTAATGATATAGCCTTCAGCGTTAATTAAAAAGCCGGTACCGCCACTATTTACAATAATGTTCTCTTCTTTGTTTTTAGCAACTTCATTCAATTTGTTGCCTTGAGATTGTTGCTTTTGTTGAATCTGTGCAACTACTCTGTTTAATTGTTCCAGTTTATTATTATTACTAGCTGGAGCAATAGAACTTACAATAGCACTGATTACTAATGCTATAATACCACCTACAGATGCGGCAATAGCGGTTACTCTTTTATATTTATTATAAAATTGAACAATTCTTCCTGTACGGGATACTTCATTCGTTTCCTGAATATCACCTTGCTGAGAAAGCTTGTCATGAATATCATTTAAGGCATTCTTGAAATCTAATCTGTTGGAATAATTGTCTAAATGGTGCATCAGCATATTATGCTCTACAACCATCTCATCAATCTCGGGGATATTTTTTCTGAGTTGTTCAAAATACGCAATCTCATTTGGAAGCATTTTGCCTTCCAGGTAGCGTTCAACATTTTGAATCATTGCAATATCTTCTCTTTGAATACTCATAATTTTATTCTCCTATATTATATTGAGAGAAAAACAATTTTTTAAGTCGCATGAAGCATTTGTATTTCTGGTTTTTTGCATTATCTGCATTTGTGTAACCAAATTCTTTAGCAATTGCCTGCATGTCCATCTTTTTTAAATAATAGCCTTCTATAAGACTCTTACATGGTTCCCCGAGACTAGAGAGCGCCCTTTCCATTATCTCATACTCGGCATTACGCTTCTCATGGATTTCAATGTCATCTTCAATTGGTACAGTCTCTTCAACAAACTCCATTTGATTGGAAAACTTACCTTGACTCTGGAGGCGTTTAAGCCATAATCTCCTACATACGGAATATACATACGTGTTAATTTTACAAGTTAAAACAAATGATTCACTTTGAACTTTTTCATACAGAGCAATCATTGCTTCTTGAAAAATATCACGAGCCTCGTCATAATCTCCGTTATTATTAATAATGAAGTTCTGAATCATCTTGAAATTGTCTTTGTAGATAATCTCAATAGCTTTAGAATCATTATTAGCTAAACCCTTTAATAATAACTGCTCGGTATATTCTGATTTCACTATCAACTTTTAATACTGATTGAGGGATAAAAGTAACCCAATGAACACAAAAAAAACTTTTTCAAAAAAATATTTATTTCTTGGGTTACCTTTTATGTCACTATGGTATAAAGGTTAAATTCACTCACAAATAAAAATTTTTAAAATGAAAAAATTATTATCAGTTCTTGCAATCGCAGCAGTTATGACAGCTTGTAAAGGTGGAGAAGCTACAGCTCCTGCAGCAGACACAACTAAAAAAGTAGATACTGCTAAAGTTGCAGTTGATACAACTAAGAAAGTAGATACAGCTGCTAAAGCAACTGTTGATACAACTAAAAAATAATTATAATTACTAGTATGCTCGCTTGCAGCTAAGTAATTTATGAAGAGTTTTTCATATGGCAAGCAATCGTTAGAGGTCGTTCCGTTTCTACGGAATGACCCTTTTTTATATATAAACCCTTCCTAAAGAACCTGTGTATTTATTAATTAGTAGTTTGTTTATACTAATTTTATCTCTATAAGTATGCGGTTAAATTGAATAAGATACAACTCTTTTATTGTATCCTCCTATCTCCTAACTCCTTTCTCCTACCTCCCTAAATAAATTATACTACCCAGTTAACCTCTCCAAAACTAAATTTATCTGTATTAGCCCCACTTACATGCAGAAAGCCTTGTTCATCTACTTTTAATATGGTACAATCGAAGGCTATATTTCCTTTTCTTAATTTTACTATACAACCCTTTTTATAAAGATATTGGTTATAAATCTCCAGTATAGCATCAAAATCTCCTTGCTTTAGTCTTAGGAACCAGTAACCCATTTTCTCACACAACTCTTTTGAAAGTAATACAGGGTCATAATCTTTACCCGTAATTTGTTTTAAAGAGACTGGGTTGGGTAAATTCTCTGGAAACTTTACCTGATTTACATTTAATCCTATTCCTACCACAGCCCATTGCCAGGCTTTTATGGAAGATTGAGGAATTGGCGTAGAACTTTCAATCAGAATACCACCCGCTTTCCTTTCGTTCCAGTAAATATCATTAGGCCATTTGATATAACTGTCATGAAGTACATATTTTGAAAAGAAATCATGAACAGCAACTGCCATAGTGGCAATAAGACTAAATTGCTTTGTAGCTAGCAAAAAGGATATATCAAGAATAGAAGATTGAATGATGTTTAAACTTTTCTCCGATTTCCATTGTTTTCCATGTTGTCCTTTGCCGGATAACTGTTCATGAGCAAAAAAAGTATGCCCATCTGCTGCCAAATTTTCCTGAATTAACTTTAAGGCATGATTATTGGTACTGTCCGTCGAAGAAAGTTCAAAAAAAGAGTCGCCAATGTGATGTACGGAGGTGATAGATTGCAAAAGATTGTTACTTTTGATTGTTCGAACAAATTAAATGAGATTTGTTCAATATTTTTGACATCTTAATAATTTATTGAGAAAAGATTTTTTAGAAGCATTAAACAAACATTATTTGACTACAACATCTGTAGCATTGAAGAGCAAGAGCTCTTCTGCTAAACTTACCAAGAATTCAAAAGTTTTTAAAACTATAATAGAGGCTATTAAAGATAAAAAAGGAGAAGATATAATTAGCCTGGATTTGAGAAAAATTCATGAAGCTGTTGCTGATTTCTTCGTTGTTTGTTCAGCAGATAATACTACACAGCTTAAAGCAATCATCGATTCTATTGAAGATAAAATGCTCACAGTTTGTGGCGAAAGACCTTATAAACAGGAAGGTGTAAAAAATTCTCAGTGGGTTTTGATAGATTATGTCGATATTGTGGTGCATGTAATGCATACTCAAAGCAGAAACTTTTACAAATTAGAAGATTTATGGAGTGATGCAGTTGCAACTATTCACGATGATAAATAAGACTATAACATATTTTGCAAGTAACATTAGATTAATTTTATGGCAATAGAAGATAAAATGATAGAGGAACAGAAAGATATTAAAACGCCAGTTAAACCCTCCATTCCCGAAAAAGAGAATGAGGAAGAAAAACCGAAAGGGAAACTTCCTAAATTCAATATTTACTGGATTTATTTACTAATAGTAATTGTACTGATTGGTGCTAGCAATTTTAGTTTTAATCCAGATTCATCACAGGTTAGTCAGCATGAAGTGATGAACAATATGATTGCAACTGGCGATGTTGATCATCTTGATTTGATTAAAAACAAAGACATTGTTAGAGTTTATATCAAACCTGAAAGCATTAATAAGGAATATTACTTAAAGAAATTTAATGGTAAAAAAAGGGATGCTGCTTCTGCAAAAGGTAACCCTTCATTTGAGTTTACTGTATTAGATTGGAAAATATTTGATAGTGACCTTAAAGAATTCTATGCCAAAAATCATATTGAAGTTGCAAATCAGATTCCAACCAACAATAAGCTGGAAGGTGAAATGTTTGGCCCTATTATGCAAACAATCCTGTCTGTATTGGTAATGGTTGGTTTATGGATTCTCTTGATGCGTAAAATGGGTGGCCCATCAGGTGGTGGTGGTCCAGGCGGCATTTTCAATATCGGTAAATCTAAAGCTACTTTGTTTGATAAAGGTCAGAAAGTAAATATCACTTTTACCGATGTTGCTGGTTTAGATGAAGCAAAGGTGGAAGTAATGGAAATTGTCGATTTCCTAAAGAATCCAAAGAAGTATACTGCACTGGGAGGTAAAATTCCTAAAGGTGCCCTGTTAATCGGGCCTCCAGGAACTGGTAAAACATTATTGGCAAAAGCAATGGCTGGCGAAGCACAGGTTCCTTTCTTTAGCCTTAGTGGTAGCGACTTTGTAGAAATGTTTGTAGGGGTAGGTGCCAGTAGAGTTAGAGATTTGTTTAAACAAGCAAGAGAAAAAGCGCCTTGTATCATCTTTATCGATGAAATAGATGCTATTGGTCGTGCACGTGGTAGAAATGCTATCATGAGCAACGATGAAAGAGAAAATACCTTGAACCAGTTACTGGTAGAAATGGACGGATTTGGTGGAGATACCGGTATTATTATACTTGCTGCAACTAACAGACCAGATGTATTGGATACCGCTCTGTTAAGACCCGGTCGTTTCGATAGACAGATTTCTATCGATAAACCAGATGTAAAAGGTAGAGAAGCTATCTTTAAAGTACATCTTCAGCCTATTAAAGTTTCCGAAACGCTGGATATTTATAAACTGGCAGAACAAACACCTGGTTTTGCAGGTGCTGATATTGCCAATGTTTGTAACGAAGCTGCCTTAATTGCTGCTCGTAACGGTAAAGAAGCAGTAGATATGCAGGATTTCCAGGATGCTATCGATAGAGTAATAGGTGGATTGGAGAAGAAGAACAAAATCATCGCTCCGCACGAAAAAGAAATTATCGCTTATCACGAAGCTGGTCATGCTGTTGCTGGCTGGTTCCTGCAACATGCTTACCCATTATTAAAAGTAACCATTGTACCAAGAGGTACAGCTGCTTTGGGTTATGCGCAGTATACTCCAAAAGAACAATATCTTCATAGAACAGAAGATCTTATTCATAGAATTTGTATGGCATTGGGTGGTAGAGCGAGCGAAGAAATTTTCTTTGGCAAAATATCTACCGGTGCTGCCAGCGATTTACAGAATGTAACACAGATAGCCTACTCCATGGTGACTATCTATGGTATGAATGATAAAATTGGAAACGTAAGTTTCTACGATCCTTCTCAAGAAAATACTTTTACTAAACCGTATAGCGAAGAAACAGGAAAGATTATTGATGAAGAAGTAAGAAAAATTATCAGCGTTGCTTACCAGCAAACAATTGATTTGTTGACAGAGAAAAAAGCGGAAGTGGAAATTCTGGCTAAAGCCTTACTCGATAAAGAAGTATTACATCAAAGTGATGTAGAATTGCTGATAGGAAAGAGACCATTTAAGGAAGAAAGAATTTTACATATTGCAGAAGTACCTGCTGCTACAGAACCAGTTGCTGCAACAGAAGATGTTCCTGCTGAAACTCCTGCAGAAGATACAGATACTAAAAACGAAACTGCTTCTTAAATGACGACAAGAGCAAGAGAAACGATACTGAAAAAGATAAGGAAAGCGCTTTCCACAAAGCTGCCTGTTCCTTATCCCGAAGCCGATGTTATCGTTAATCACTATGCTCCCGAACATGAAGAATTAGAACTGGAGTTTGCAGAGAATTTCTCTAAACTGTTAGGCAAGTTTTCCTATTGTATTGATGCTAATGAACTCTGCGAACAGCTTAAAGCATTAGTGGCTGTAAAAAAGTGGACTAAAATATATTGCGCCGAACAAAAGATAAAAGTGCTACTTGAAAAAGCAGGCCTTATTAATTTACTCACCGATGATCTGAATAACTGTGAGGTATCTGTTACGGGTTGCGAAAATTTAGTGGCAAGAACGGGTACAATTGTCCTCACATCTGCACAGACCGATGGACGAAATGCCAGTGTTTACGCTCCCGTTCATATTTGTATCGCTTATCAAAAACAATTACTCTACGATCTGGATAAAAGCTTAACAGCAATGCAGGTAAAATACAAACGTAACTTACCTTCACTTATCACTTTTGCCACAGGTCCCAGCAGAACTGCAGATATCGAAAAAACACTGGTGGTGGGTGTTCACGGTCCCAAAGAAGTATATTGTTTTCTGGTAGATGAATTCCTTAGCAGACCCTAAATATTAATAATAATTTCAAATTGATTGTATGCATAATCTCTTTGTTTACGGATCTTTAAGGAGTGGCTTTAAAAGCCCTATGTACGATTATATACGCCGCTATTTTACCTTCGTTGGCAATGCAAAAGTAAAAGGTAAATTGCTCGATATGGGCAACTATCCCGTTGCTATTCCTACCAATGAAGAACATTATATTCAAGGAGAATTATTTAGCATCAATCATAGCGATGAATTTAGTTTTGCCATCGCTCAGCTCGATGATTATGAAGGACTAAATCCCGAAGACGGAGAGTACTCAGCTTACCGAAGAGATGTAGTATCTGTCCAGATAAATAATAGCACCGTTACAGCCTGGGTGTACTGGTTCAATGGCGATACCACAGGAAGACCATTGGTAGAATCCGGTGATGTTTTAATGTACATGCTGGAAAAGTCACAGAGCTAATGAACAGCATCCATATTTCCCCTCAGAAGAAAGTGTATTTCATTTCCGATTTTCACCTCGGAGTGCCTTCTCATGCCGATAGTCTGGTGAGAGAAAAAATGATTGTAGCGTTCCTGAATAGTATCAAAGATCAGGCTGCCGCTATATTCTTATTGGGCGACATGTTCGATTTCTGGTACGAGTACAAAACCGTTGTGCCACGTGGCTTTGTACGTTTGTTGGGTACCCTTGCACAGATAACCGATGCAGGTATTCCCGTGCACTTTTTTGTAGGTAATCACGATATGTGGATGAACAATTATCTGCAGCAGGAATTGAATATTCCAGTGTATTACGAACCACAGGTTTTTAACTGGAACAATAAGAAATTCTATATAGGTCATGGCGATGGTTTAGGCCCTGGCGATCATGGATATAAGTTTATAAAAAAGGTATTTCGCAATCCCGTTTGTCAATGGTTGTTCGGCTTTTTACATCCCTCTATCGGCATTGGTATAGCCAACTATTTTAGCCAGAAAAGCAAGGATAAAGCAGCAGCTACAGAGGCCCCTGGTTTCTATGGCGAGGATAAAGAATGGCTCATCATTTACTGTAAAGAAATGCTGGCAAAAGAGCATTACGATTACTTCATTTTTGGTCATAGGCACCTACCCATCAATTTCCCGTTGCCCAACAATAGTCGTTATATAAATACCGGCGATTGGATAAAACATTTCACCTATGCCGTATGGGATGGAGAGCATATGGAATTGAATGAGTTTAAAAGTAAAAATTAGGGAGTTAGGAGGAGAGCTAAAAAAGAGGGTCAACGTTTAAAAAAATATAATACTGATTTGTGTATTATATTTTTTGCGAATTTACGGAATGGTTAACTATTCCGAACCGGTTTTATATTTAAGAGATAGTGGGTGCGTTGAATTTAGACTGTTTTGAGGCTTTAAACAGTTTGCGACAGACTTTTAGGTAGTAAGATGCCTTTTATTATTGCGGATTTGCAACAAATGATAGCGTGCGACGTGCTGACGATAGCTGGCAAGTAAAAAACGATATACGGTGAGTAAAAGATGAATGCATGCAAGGAACTTATTGAAATATGACAGCATTTTAGCGTAGTGGTTGCAGTACCAATGGTAGCCGGCGAGGTACAGATGGATGCCGGAAAGCAAAAGACCATAGCAGACACACAAAAGAGCACATCTGGCAAGCAAAAGAGCCTATCTGACAAGGTGTAGCGCATATTAGCATTTTAAAGGAATAAAGGAGATATGAGACTGAATAAGGTATGAAATGAAGAAATGGTGATTAGCTAATTATTTAAGACACTAAACAGGTAAGTTTATTAAATTAGTTAAAGTGGTAAGAAGGTAGGCAGCAGTATAAAAAATAAAGACTAAAAAGTATAGTGCATTGTTTAGATTAGTCTGAATAATACAAAACATAAATAAATAATATATCCATTAGACAAGTATTCCAAGAGCAATCTGCGAGCTCTTTTTTATACAATAACCTATGCGAATCAAGGGTTGAATAGTC
>CAIVPM010000403.1 GCA_903907815.1 uncultured Chitinophagaceae bacterium
CCAAAGTACCCGCTTCCTCCCCTACTGCTGTTGCAATAGTAGTTAATCCCACTGGGCCTCCTTTGAATTTTTCTATGATTGCCAACAGTATTCTATTATCCATTTCATCCAGCCCGTGCTCATCCACATTTAACGCTTTAAGAGAATGCTGGGTTATGCCCATATCTATTTCTCCATCGTTGAGCACTTGAGCAAAATCGCGAACTCTTCTTAATAATGCGTTGGCAATACGCGGAGTACCTCTACTTCTACGGGCTATTTCGCCAGCAGCATCAGCCGTAATACTGGTCTTTAATATTGATGCACTTCTTTCTATTATCTTCTTTAAAACCTCTGCATTGTAGTATTCCAAACGGGATTTTATACCAAACCTAGATAACAAAGGAGCTGTTAACAAACCACTGCGGGTAGTAGCGCCTATTAAAGTAAATGGATTGATATTAATCTGAATACTTCTTGCATTTGGACCGCTATCTATCATAATATCTATCCGATAATCCTCCATTGCAGCATACAAATACTCCTCTACAACAGTACTCAATCGATGAATTTCATCAATAAACAGCACATCATTAGGCTCCAGATTGGTTAATAGACCAGCAAGATCTCCTGGTTTTTCAATTACCGGACCAGACGTTTCTCTGATATTAACTCCTAATTCGTTAGCAACAATCCTACTCAGGGTAGTCTTCCCTAATCCTGGAGGACCATGAAATAATACGTGATCTAAAGCTTCTCCACGAATTTTAGCCGCTTTTATAAATATCAGCAGGTTCTCTATTATCTGTGGTTGACCAGAAAACTCCACAATTTCTCTTGGACGAATAGTATTCTCGAACTCCCTTTCTACAGGGGAAAGGTTTTCCTGATCGCTATTTAAATTGGGATTTGCCATTTTGAACTGTGTAATTTTGAAAACGAGACAAAACTAAATGAAGAAACACTATAAAAAACAATTAGTTCTAATTAAGTTTACTCTTTTACAAAAGTAGCAGTAGAAACGGCTTTTTTATTATCATCTATTACACTGATCATATATACTCCTTTCGATAAAGTATGAACGTCTATATTATCAATTACTTCAGTTGTTTTTCTGGCGACTGTTAGTACTGTTTTACCTGCTGCATCAGTTATAGTAACCGAATAATTTGCAGTAAGGTTAGCTTTATTCATTTTTAAGGATAATTGCCCAGCAACTGGATTAGGATAGATGGTGATATCATTTGCTAAAGAGAAGTCTGCCGACAACACCTTTGAATATATTATCTGTCCAGATTCTGAATAGAAATATGCTCTATAATAGTTTAAACTATTTAGTGGAGCAACATCAGTATATAGATAATTAATAGTAGAGCTGTTTTTATCTAAAAGCATACTTCCCAGATCAGTAAAATCAACACCATTACTACTTCTCTGAATGTATATAGGAGCATTGTTTTTATTCTCATCCAGTGTCAGTTTTAACACTGCCGATTTATTGCTTTTCTGTTGCGTAAAATCTACTATTTTCAAGTTCAGTATCATAGATCCGTTTGCAAGTGTTTGCGCATATGGATCGAAGGTTACTGTAACAGGATTAAAAGAAAGTTTATAGTATAAATGATTGCCACTAACTGGCGCTGACAATCCATTGCCTGCATAAGATAAATTGTTGTTTCCCCAGTCAAAAAAGGTAATTAAAGTATCCTGAGACACCATACTTCCCTGCACCCTGACAACTACAGGGCCTCTGAAATAGGAAGAAGCGGCACCAGTAGTAACCGTTTGATTTACTACATTCAATTCCATTACATTTCCGGTAGCTACCGAGTATTTTATATTGTATGTAGGCCATCCATTCCCATATACATAATCCGTAAAGAATGGGGTAATATCTTGCCCCAGCGTAGTATTAAAATAATGTAACAAAGTATCTGTAGTAGCAGTTTTATACGCCAGGGTAGCAGCACCCGTATATTGCCTCATGGTCTTAAAATAAAGCGAATCACCACAGATTGTTCTAAGCATGGAAACTATCATACCTCCCCTATCATATACCGAGCTACCATAGCTGCTATTCCATATCTGATTACTATTTACAATGGCATTATTAGGCAACCAGACTCCAACATCTGTAATGTTCTGTGCACTTTGTTTTACACCCGATCTTTTTTGAACTACTGTTTGTCCAAAACCAGTTAATAATTCCGCTCCCAGTATTTCTCCATACACAGCAAATCCTTCTGCTAGCCAAAGATCGTTCCAGGTAGCAAAACTTACTTTATCTCCAAACCACTGATGCATTAATTCATGAGCGAGGGTAGTAACGCTGCTGATACCATTGCTGGCAATAGCAGAGAAAGTCTGATGCTCCATTCCTTCGGCACCACTTAGACCTTCGTAGTATCCATGCTTCTCATTTTTAAAAGGATAGTCTCCATATTTCTGACTATAAATACTCACTAGTTGAGTAGCCTTATCCATAGCACTCACTGCTAAATTATAAGAGTTTGAAGGCTTACCCGCCAGTAGGTAATAAACCACTGGCACTTTTATACCTCCGATAGTAATTGGTGTTCTATAATAACGGTTATAACGAGCAACAGAAAGGCCTACTAAATAGGAAGTAATAGGATTGCTTACTTTATAATGAAATAGTCGGCTATTCCCATTTATAGCAGAATCTTTTATCACTCCATTAGATGCTACCCAGAAGGTATCCGTACCAGCCCAGGGTACACTTACAAAGATATCCATCGAGTCTATTTTATCCTGCATATCTGCTTTGCATGGCCACCAGTCACGGTCTTCGTAGGACTCTGATAAGGTAGAAATATATTTTAAATTGGTCGATTGATCAGTAGATAAAGTATATCCCGATGCTGCCCCTGAAGGACTAGGAGGCGTTCCCTGATAATATATCCTTATCGAATCTTTAACCCCTTGCGATAAAGTTTGCGTCAATTGAATGGTAATAATATTACTGTTTCTGGTATATGCAGAGTTTGCTAATTGCTGTTTATGAAAGAGGATTGAATCTACCGTTAATACATCATTCATATCAAAAGTAATCGAGCTTATATTGTTTTGAATAGTAATAAAATCGGTCTGTACAAAGCCTTTAATGTACTTAATGGTCGTATCCGGGTTTATTCTCCAGCTACAGGTCTGATGTTTCACATCTATATTACTACCCGTTCCACTAAAGCCAGTCGAGAATACTGTTTGTGAATTTACACTCAACGAAATGAACACAAGCAAGGCCACTGTAAGTATATAATTACGAATCATTAATTGAATAATTGGCGCCAAATATACTTGTAGCTACCCTGTATTACTACATTAAAATTAGTTAAAAGAGTTCGGTGTTTTTAATTTATCAAGGAGAGAAGCCCAACAAAAGATTACTAATAGTATTGTACTTCTACTCTACAATATTTCTTATAAAAGATATTCGCCAATCTATAAAAACCCTACTTTTAAATTGTTTTTTACTAATAACCCACTGCATTATGGAAATTTTTCTGCTACTCGTTGTCATTCTGTTTGTAATTATGATTTATAACAAACAGAGTCATGTAGATTTAAATATTAATCAATTAAGAAAAGAAATTTATTCCCTCAAAAAGTCGGAAATAAACTATTCAACAGCTCCTGAGCCTATAGTTGAAAAGCCTGTGGTGGTAAAGGAAATATTTACATCTGCTCCTGTTGCAGAGCAAACCATTTCGCCCATACCAGAACCTATTGTTACAAATTCGGAAGAAGAATCTATTAGTGCTACAGAAGAGACTATGGAAGAAATTCCAGAAGTGTCTGTTATCACTGAAGTTCCTGTTGTTCCTCTTGTCACTGAAACCCCTATTCAGCAGGTACCACCATCATATTTCTCCAGAACAGAGGAATGGGAAGAATTTAAAAGAAAAGCTGTTGAACATTTAAACGCCACTATTATTCCTACAAAAAACAATGAAACACCTGTAAATAAAATTGTTCCAGAGAATACTGATATAGAAAAATTTATCGGCGAAAATCTGATCAATAAAATAGGTATCGCTGTACTTATTCTAGGTATCTCATTCCTCGTAAAATATGCTATAGATAATAACTGGATAAAAGAAAGCGGCAGAGTATTAGTTGGATTTATTTGCGGATTAATATTAGCAGGGTTTGCTCATAAACTAAGAGACAAGTTTCGATCCTTTAGCTCCGTTCTGGTTGCTGGAAGTTTAACCGTATTTTATTTCACTACGGCTTTTGCATTTCATCAATACCACATGTGGCCACAGTCTATAACGTTTGCTGTAATGGTTGTTATCACTGCGCTAGCTGTTTCGCTTTCATTGGCCTACAATAGAATGGAACTGATAATTATGGCAACTATTGGTGGCTTCATTACTCCTTTCCTCGTTAGTAATGGAAGTGGCAATTACATTGCATTATTTACTTACCTTATTATCTTAAATGTAGGCCTGGTAGTAATTGCTTACTATAAAGAATGGCGCATTGTTCACTTTATCTCCTTTGTTTTTACAGAGATAATATTCTGTAGCTGGTTAATTAATTATTCGGGCATCAGTGGCTTTCATTACAAAGGAGCATTGGTATTTGCTTCCATATTTTATGCATTGTTTTTCATCGTTAATATTGTATTACAATCTACCAGAAATGAAGATCGGAAACCTTTCGATTATATAGTACTTCTTTCTCAGAACCTTATTTATTATAGTTCAGGGATTTATATTCTTGACCAAACACATCATAGTCATTACAAAGGATTATTCACAGCAATACTTGGTATAGTACACCTTGTATTAACGCTGGTATTCAGTAGAAATAAAAAGCTAGGAAAGCTATATACCATATTACTTACAGGCATTACGCTTACCTATTTTACGCTGGCAGTACCTGTTCAGTTTCAAAGTCAATATGTTACTATATTCTGGGGTATGGAAATGCTTATTTTATTCTTTTTATACCAACGTTCTTTCGAGAACATACTCAAAGTTGCTTCCCTAATTCTGGGTGTATTAATGTTATTCAGCTATTTCTACAACTGGATAAATATCTACAGCGATGAATATGGACTTAGTTATAAAATAATACTCAACAAAGCTTTTCTAACAGGTTTGTTCTGTGGTGTTATTTTAATAGTATACTACAAACAATTATATAAAGAAGCAAACCATTTTTTCCTACCGGGTTTCACTACAGAACTACTAAGAATATTTACTTCCATATTTGCCATACTCCTGCTATTCATTGCAGGATTTGCAGAAGTATCGCATCAGTTTTCTAATCACTTTACGGAGATTCACCTGAACTTTATTTATGAAATAATTTTCTCTTACAGCTTCATTTATATATTGTTCTTTTTGTTGAAGAAACACCTGTTCTGGCTAAACAATACTATCATGATCGTTATACTGGCAGGAGCATTTTTATGCTATCTGATACAAGCACAATCTATATACAACAGTTTTATAAAAATAATGTATAGCAATACTTTACAGCTTCACTTTATTGCATTAATTATTGCAGATGCACTAGTATTGACCACTATATGGAAAATGGTAAATGAACTCAGAAATTCTATCAAAGAAAGTGATGAACATCATATTTTCACTTACATTATCATGGGAGTATCCACTATACTTTTCAGTATAATAGGACAACATTTATTTATAGAGATATATCACACTTCATTCAACAGATTAGAATACGCAGAAAACCTTTATCAGAAAGCTGGGCTAACAGTTATATGGAGTATTGTTTCCTTTATAGTAATTATTTATGGTATCAGAAACAACTATAAACCAATGCGTGTATCTGCACTGGCCTTGTTCGCGATTTCGCTATTAAAATTATTCATTTACGATATCAGTAACATACCTCCTGCAGGAAAAATTATCGCCTTTATATTATTAGGGGTAGTACTGCTGATAGTATCTTTTATGTACCAGAAAATTAAAGCAATTGTATTGAAGGAGGAGGAAGAAACAAATCAGGAATCTTAAGTAACTTGAATCGTGAGTCGTGAGTATCGTGAGTCGTGAGAAATACAAATACATCAGACATAAATTAATTTGTATTACTCACGATTTAAGATGCATTACTCACGACTCACGTTGTATTCTCACAACTCATATTGTATAAATAAAACTTATCAATTTGAAAGCTATCACCTCACAGACCTATTACTTTAATGAAAATACAATCCGGGTTTTAATACCAGATAACTTCCTTATTCAACAGCAATATCTGCAGGAAAAAGAAAGGACTGAAAAGGATCCGGGTTATATAATTAATCCTCCTTACTGGGCTAAGATATGGCCCGCAGCTATTGCCTTGTGCAAATTCTTAGCTGCTAATACACATTATATCCAGGATAAAAAAGTAGCTGAAATAGCTGCTGGTCTTGGGCTTCCTTCTTTGCTTGCTGCTCATTATGCCAAAGAGGTTCATTGCAGTGATTATAATCAAGATGCGGTTGATACAATCCAGCAATCTATAGCTTTAAATACACTACAAAATATACAAGCAGCCGTTCTTGACTGGCAAGCAATACCCAATCATTTCAATCCAGATGTGTTATTATTGAGTGATGTAAACTACGAGCCGGAAGCATTTGCAATTCTACAAACGCTTATTATCAACTTACTACAAAAAGGCTGTACCATTATGCTTAGTACCCCACAAAGACTGGTAGCTAAATCTTTTATAGAACAGCTACTTCCCTATAGTATTTTGAAAGAAGACTTCATTATAGAAGATGGAATAACCACCTGGGGAACATCTGTATTTTTATTGAAAAATGAATAGATAACATAGTTTAATCCATTCGTAATTTTTATATTGTATAG
>CAIVPM010000404.1 GCA_903907815.1 uncultured Chitinophagaceae bacterium
CCGAAATATTACAGGATAAACATGCCCACTTTGGATGGGTAAGAGTAAAGGGAAGTATTGATGGTATTCAGTTCGATAAATATCATCTGATGCCAATGGGGAATGGACAATTGTTCCTGCCCGTTAAAGCTGCTATCAGGAAGAAAATTAAAAAAGAAGCAGGGGATTATGTTAGGGTAATTCTTTTTGCAGATAACGAAAAGCCTGTTATTCCGGAGTATTTGATAGAATGTCTTAAAGATGAACCCAATGCATATAAGTATTTACAGAATTTATCTGATGAGGAACAGATAGCCATTATCAAGTATATCGAGTCCGTGAAGCTGGAATCTACCAAGGCTGATAGAATTGCAAAGCTGATAAATGAATGGTCTAAATGAAATTATTTTTGATTATAACAGCCTTTTAGTTCCCTTTATCAATAAATTAGTTTCTTTTGCCGCCGTATGTTGAATAGTTTTTCCGCTAAGGAGTTATTTATATTTAAAAAGATTGCATCGGCATCTGACGAGTTGGGTGTGAAAGCTTTTTTAATTGGAGGATTTGTAAGAGATAAAATCATCGATAGAAAAACAAAGGATGCTGATATAGTTTGCCTTGGCGATGGTATAGAACTGGCACATAAAGTAGCGGAAAGATTTAATCCTAAACCGCATGTTGCTTACTTTAAAAACTTTGGGACTGCACAGATAAGAATTAATATTTCTAAGACGGCCAAGAATGGTGAAACGAAAGAGGAATTCTTCGAAATTGAGTTTGTGGGAGCAAGGAAAGAAAGTTATCGTGCCGAGAGCAGAAATCCCGAAGTAGAACCGGGTACTTTAGAAGACGATCAGAATAGGAGAGACTTTACTATCAATGCGCTGGCGATAAGTTTAAATAAAGAAGATTATGGCGAGCTGATAGATCCTTTTGATGGCGTTAAAGACATTGCTTATAAAATTATTCAGACTCCTTTAAAACCTGATGAAACTTTTAGCGACGATCCTCTAAGAATGATGCGTGCTATCCGTTTTGCTTCCCAGTTGAGCTTTACTATTGCCGATGAAACCTTTGAGGCAATCATTAAGAATGCTTCCAGAATTAAAATAGTTTCGCAGGAAAGAATAACGGATGAACTGAATAAAATAATGCTTAGTAAGAAACCTTCCATTGGTTGGGACTTACTCAGTAAATCTGGCTTGCTTAAAATTATATTCCCGCAGATGATGGATTTACATGGCGCCGAATATGTAGATGGTCGTGGACATAAAGATAACTTCTATCATACCCTGCAGGTGCTGGATAATATTTCCTTAAATACAAAAGATTTATGGCTACGCTGGGCTGCCTTATTGCATGATATTGGTAAGCCTGCTACCAAGAAATTTGAAGATGGCCATGGATGGACTTTTCATGGACATGAAGTGGTAGGAGCGAGGATGGTTCCAAAGATTTTCAATAGACTAAAGCTTCCCCTGAACGAGAAGATGAAGTTTGTACAGAAACTGGTTGAGCTGCATTTAAGACCCATAAGTCTTACCAAAGAAAATATAACAGAGAGTGCCATCAGAAGATTATTGTTTGATGGAGGCGAAGACCTCGAGGCTTTGATGATGCTTTGTAAAGCAGATATTACCAGCAAGAACCCTTATAAAGTAAAAAGGTTTTTGTCCAATTTCGAGATGGTAGAGAAGAGACTGGTAGAAGTAGAAGAAAACGATGCCATCCGCAACTGGCAACCACCTATTACCGGGGAGTTAATTATGTCCACCTTTGCACTCACACCTGGTAAAGATGTTGGCATAATAAAAACGGCAATAAGAGAAGCTATCTTAGATAGTTTGATTCCTAATACTTACGAAGCAGCTTATCAGTATATGCTGGATAAAGCAAAAGAACTAAATCTGGAGCCAGTGAAAGGCACAAAGGCACAAAGCAATACAAGGCAATGACGTAAATTCAGACAATCTATGTATTCTCCTTTTCTCTCTTCTCTGCGGTAAACTGTATTTGTATCAATTCGCTAATCCGTTAATTCGCCAATCCGCTCATTACCAATTCCGCCTCTTTCAACCCTTCCGATGAAACAGTTAGCTGAATTTTCGATGCCTCTTTCCCCGATTGAATAATAACCTGTGCTTTACCATTAAACAAATGTCTTTGCCAGTTATCAGTAAAGTATTTGTCTGCTTCATGGCTGCTTGGGTCGCCATTACCCACCCCTATTATCTTTGCATTGCCACTAAGGTTAAAAAGAATAAGATTGTCAGCAGTTGGCACTTCTCTGCCCTGATTATCCAGTACCGTTATATTCACTACTGTAGCATCTTTTCCATCCGCTTTAAGTGATGTTTTGTTACATTCCAGTTTAATGCTATAAGCTATCCCTGTTGTAGTTATTTCCTGTGTAAATGTTCTCTTGCCTTTATGTGCAATTGCTTTTAGCGTTCCAGCTTTGTAGGGTACAGACCATTGCAGATGTCCGTTTTTAGGCATTGGTTTTGTACCCAGATTTTTGTTATTCAGCAATAGCTCTATCTTGTCTGCATTGCTGTTTACCCAAACATCAATTGGCTCATTTTCTTTGCCCATCCAGTTCCAGTGTGGCGATACATGCAATACATCCTCATTCTTCCACCACGACTGATAATAATAATAGATATTTTTAGGAAAGCCACATACATCCATTAAGCCAAAATGGGAATTTACATTTGGCCATTCATAAGGCGTTGGTTCCCCTCTGTAATCAAAGCCTATCCATACAAATCCGCCTAACCAGAATTTTGCATCTGCTGCCAGTTTCCACCAGGTTTCTGCAGTACTCGCCCACCATGGTGCTGTTATATCCTGATCGGGTACATACCCACTTGCAGAATCTTTAATATAGATGCCTCTTGTAGTTACTGTACTGCCCATTTCGGTACCTATAAGCGGTTGTGTAGGATGATCTTTATGGTAATCACTCACTGCATATTCTCGGTAGTTAAATCCTCTTACAGGAATCACTTCATTGATACCTGTAAAAACATTACCCATGTCTGCAGCATAAGTAGCAACCCTTGTTGGGTCCAGCTCTTTTTGCTTAGCAATTAATTGTAGCGCAACCGCTTTGCCAATGTTATTCCCTTGTACCCATCCTTCCTCATTACCTATAGACCATAAAAAAACAGATGCCCTGTTTCTATCTCTTTTCAGTTGCCATTCCCAGTCATGTATATATTGTTCACTAATATTTAATAACCTGTTTTCATCCAGCACCAGCATACCCAGACTATCACAGGCATCCAATAGCTCAGGAGTAGGAGCGTGGTGACTGGTACGGTAAGCATTGGTACCCATTTGTTTTAATAATCCTATACGATAATATTGTAAATAATCAGGCAACGCAGAACCTACGCCTGCATGATCCTGATGATTGTTAGTGCCTTTTATTTTTACATATTTCCTGTTTAAATAAACACCGCTATCAGTGATGTTTATTTCTCTTATTCCAAAACGTTCAAGATGCTCATCTACCAGTTTTTGTTTATCAAAAACCTGTGTTACTATATGGTATAGATAGGGGTTTTCTATATCCCATTGTATTGGATTATTTACGGTAAACATACTGGTTGCTGTAGTGGCAGAATATGCTTTTACAACAATGTCTTTTGGAGTAGTACTTGCAACAGTTTTTCCGGTTATATCTTTTAATAATGCAACAGTAGTATAGGTAATATTATTCGGTAAACTGTTTTTAATAGTTGTCTCAGTATGAATTGTTGCAACTTCTTTAGTTATAGTACTATATGCAAATAAACCATCGGTGGCAATATAAACAGGAGGCTTTTTGTTCAACCATACATGTCGGTATATTCCAGCGCCTTCATAAAACCAACCTTCATATTGCGATGCGTCTACTCTTACTACCAGTACATTTTCCTGCTGATAATTCAGGTATGGAGTAAGATCATATTCTACACCCGTATACCCACTTTTATGGTTGCCCAGAAAAAAGCCATTCAGCCAAACCGAAGCATCTCTGTATATGCCGTCAAACTGAATAGTAAATAAATTGCCAGAGTCTTTTGCCGAAACTGAAAAGTGTTTTCTATACCATCCAATACTGTTTTCGGGATATAGCCCCCCAACAGGTTTAAAGCCATGCGATACCACCTCGAAATTGCTGGATTGTACAAACGGAAGTTCAACAGCCCAATCGTGTGGTAAGTCCAGTTTTCGCCAGCTGTTGTCCTTAAATTTATTGCTTATGGCACAGTCTTCTGCTTTACCTGTTTTAGAAAATAGATTGGCTATTCCATAGTTGAAATCCTTTGATGCAGACGATGCACTACCCAATGCAAATCGCCAGTCTTCATCAAAATTCATCTTTTCTCTTACTATCGTTTTCTGAGCGGTACAAACGTTTACCATTACAAGAAAAATCATAGTGGGCAGCAGACAATAGATTCTTTTCATATAAACAAAGTTGATGTTTTTATTCTATATATAACGTTGTCGAAATAAGTTAATCAATAAATTTTAATTTGTATTGGC
>CAIVPM010000405.1 GCA_903907815.1 uncultured Chitinophagaceae bacterium
ATAAATTTATCTTAATAGAACCAGTTGCACTATTACCAAATACAGTATTACTCATATTGCCCGTACTCTTCTGTGTTTCTTTGAATGTAATAGTATTAGAACTTCCTTTTGTAACAAAGAATGCCTGACCATTTTGTATATACCATGGTTGAGCATTTCCAGTATTATCACCGGAAGCAATTAGTCTTGCACCAGTATTATCATATCCTACTGTGGTATAACCACCCGAGGAAGCGTTATTTGGATCCCAATAATAAATGTAATTACTAGAACCAGCATTTAAGCATGTATTATCAGCAAAAAAAAGATCGAGACTTATTGGTGCAGGATACGGATTTGCCACCAATGCATAACCACCACTTGATGTTGTACTACTAATATCAAAAGTCTTATCATCCATTTGCAAAGCTCCTTTAGCTAATAGGGTTACCGCTGTATGCCCCGTACCTCCCGAAATAGCCGGAACAGTTCTATTTCCTCTAATATAGATAAAGAATGGTTTATTATCAGCAGTTAGCCCGCCTGTATTTCCAATCAAAGTATTAGCAGCACTCGTATTGGTTACATGGCCCCAGGCAGTCCCTGTCCAGTTCAACATAGTATAAGCATTGTTTGGAGCAAGATCCAATCCATACTGTGTATACTGTGGAGGTGCAGTAATATAAGTTTGCTGCTGCCAGTTATCATGTATACTGCCACTTACAGAGGTACCAAAGGTTGTTAGTGGTGCACTTATCAGTAGCCATGCTCTCTTATCTGCATGATAGCGCTCTACCACCACATTGCCTGTAATATAATTGCCTGTACCTTCTGCTACTGCTGCCGTACCGTTGATATCCGATACTAGTATCAGTCTGCCATTGGTAGTTAAGGCTCCCGAAGCAGGCGTATATACACCAGTTACAAATACGGAATCTTTCAAAGAATTTCCAATTGTAACGCCTGTTGGATTATCAATCGTTATGTTTTTCACCAGTACTTTTCCGGTGATATTTTGTACAGCATTTCCATTTAGAATAATGTTTCCTTTGCTTGCATCCAGAAATCCAGCACTGATAATGGAACCCGCTAATTTTAAAGTTCCCTTTATAATTAAGCTTGCTCCTGCTGCAATATCAATATTCTTAGCATGTGCGGAATCCTTGATTATAGGATAATAAGCAACGGAATTACTAACAATCACATCATCATTTAATGTAGGTATTGTTTCACAAAACCAATTATTAGTACTACTCCAGTTGCTATCTATCCCACCGCATTTCCAGGAGCCTATTTTGTTTATTTCTACGTTGGAAACCGCAGTACCAATACATCCATTTTCCCCTGTAAAATGATAGGTTATAGCATGTTTATCTATGGCACTTAAGGCTGGGTGTACAGTCCCTGTAAGGGTATTAATGGATAGATTTTCAGAGGAAGAAAAAGCTGAATATGAAAATGGCTCACCTGTTTTATCAGCAATATTTACTATTTGAGAATCAGCAGAATTACAGAAAGGGTTATTGGTATAACTAATAGTAGCAACCGGCGCCGGTTTAATATTTACAATAGTATTCCCCTGCGTTGTACAACCATAACTATTCGTAGCTGTCAAGATATAATGAGTAGGAACAACCGTTGATACGTCATTCAATGGATTTTGACTTGAATCATTGTATCCAGATGGTATTGATGTCCAGTAAAAATGCGAAGGAACAGATCCAATACTTACATTGTCTATTAACCATCCAAAGTATAAATTAGAAAAATCAGTAGTGATTCTAAAACGAATTCTAAACTTAGTATTCCCTGTATAAGTTGAAAGATTAATAGTTTCTTTTTTCCATAAAGAATTATTAGGAACAGAAGTAGGGTCTATAAGAGTACTGTTCCAGTCAGCATAACTATTCGAACTATAACAAACATTTCCGGACAACCCAGCAAGAGAGCCTGAACCTAAGTAGGTACTTGCAGGGAATGATATCCAGCTAAAACCTTCATTTATGGAATATTCTACATAGCCAAAATCATAAGCAGAAACGGTTCCTTCTAATGCACAAATATGATAAAACTGTAAAATGGGATTACTACCGTATTTAGAAAGATCTATATCAAAGTTTAAAGAAAGTGCTGGGTTTGTAACAGCATTAGAATCTGTTTTAAAAAGAATAGAAGAGCTTCCTTGTTGATAATATATATTATTTTGAGTAGCACTTGAACCAGTACCCGCTACTGAAAAATTAGCTGTCGGAAACTGTTCAAATAATTCACTGATACCACTAAAAGATGCAGTTAATCGAGTTGGTAAACCACTACATACTGAGGAAGGGTTTGCTGAAACGGATACACCTGAAGGAGTTGGATTAATAATTATCGCTGCAATAGTAGAAATGGCAGTAGCACAATACGAATCACCAGTTAAAAACACATCATAATTTCCTCCATCAGCAATTATTGTATTTACTATTGAATACCCTTGAGATGTTGCTCCGGGAATATTTTTTCCAGATTTTCTCCATTGAAAAGCAGAAACGTTATTTGCTACAACGTGAAGATTTAAAGAAGTTGTTTCGCATATAGATTGAGTTAGTGGCTGAGATACAATTGCAGGAATATTGCCACAGGAAATCAGATTTCCATTCAACGTAAAATCATCTATTCTAAAACTTCCACTACCACTTAGGATTAATTGGACCTTTACAATTCCTGCTAATCCGCTTATAGCATTTAATACCTGAATTTCACCAGTATTTAGCCCAGTTGCTGTAGCAGTGCCAGAGCCAATAGCGATGCCATTTACAGTCAAATCCCAGTAAACTGTTCCTGAACTATATCTCCAGAAACTAAAAGAATTAATGGTTAAAGAATAGCCGTTTTGAACATTTAAATATAAGGTATAAGGAGAAGCTGAAGAACCCGACAATACGCCTAATGAACCCGTTCCGGTTCCCCCACTGCCAGCAAAAGTTTTTAAAACACCTGTTTTAATGGTCCATCTCGTAGTATTTAAATTATCCGACAATATAGAAGGCGCTTGCGAGTATACTGTATCACCAAAACTTCCTGTCTCAAACCCATGCTGGTAAATAATGGTTGGTGCTCTGTTTACAACTAATGTCTGACTTACATTAGCTGCAGCCAGAAAATTAGTATCCCCATTCTGATAAGCTATTATAGATGAGGTTCCAGTGCCAGTAACAGATAGATTTATACCAGAAATACTCGCTACCAGTATATTGGAGCTTGTAAAAGAAACGGGATTTCCAGAAGAGGCATTTGCACTTAAAGAAAAGCTATTCGTAACCGTAGTGATGGGTGTAGCAAATGGAGTAAATACAATAGTTTGACTTGCTTTAGTAATATTAGCAGTTAAGCCTATAGGTTGGGTTAAAGTATAATTATCTTTTACTGTACCCAATAGAGTAGAGGTAGAAATTACTGCTATATTATTTGCTACCATTACTTGTGAAAAAGTAGCAATACTTTTAAATAGTACATTTCCTATATCAGCATTTATCATACCAGAAAGCGTTCCAGTAATAATAGCAACATTTGTTCCATCGTACGTTTTATTGGAGACTAAAGCTTCAATTAATGTTAATGACAAAGGAATAATATTTGCAGAACATAGAATAGGAGAAATGGTATAGGATGAGCTGTTTACTCCAGAAAGAGTAAGGCCTATTATAGTTATTACTTTTCCATTACCAACAATGGCAGATGCAAAAGTGCCTGTGGAAATTCCTGAAATACTAATGATATCATTATTTACAGTACTACTTAATACAGCTGTTCCTGTAACTGCTGCTGCAATTGTACCATCATATATTTTATTGACACCTGAAATTCCAGATACAGTTAATAAATAGGGAGAAACTCTACTGGTCACTGTTGCTACATTTACATTTGTTACTCCAGAACTGGATAATACTATATTACCAGTATAATCTCCTGCTAATGTTGTAGCCATTAATCTTGTATAAATAGTTGTAGCTGCTATAGTACCCGCAGAACCAATTGTAATGGTAGCACCATAGTTTGTTGAAGAACTGGTAGATACTTCAAACCCTGTAGGAGGTGTTATTAATATACCCTCTTTCATAGAGACGCCAGATACCGAAAAGCTTGTAGGAATCGCACTTGCTGTTCCATAAACAGTATTTACAGATGCTATAGTACCAGAAACAGTAATAGTAGGAGAAACAATATTTGCTGCTGTAATATTGATATCATCAAGATAAACAGTAGCGCTTGTTCTATAAAATCGGACTAATAAATTATTTGCTGTGTTATTAACCACTACACTATAGAGTGTTGCAGTAGTAGTTAATGTAAATGGAGAACCTTGAATTTGAGTATAACTACTACCACCATTACTTGAATAACCAACTTGTAAAGAAGAACTACTTCCCGAAGAATTAGAAGCCCAAAAACTAATAGTACCAACTCCAGCAGCAACAATAATAGGAGATACAATAGAAGAGCCTGTATTACTTTTTAAAGCACAAGAATTAGCTCCTAAATGATAACCCACACTACTTTTCATAGCATTATTAAAAATCCAGGTGCCGGAAGTTAACACATAACTTGCAGTTGAGTAGCTCGTTGGTATACCTGTTTCTTCAAACCCTTCGCTTATTTGTGCTTTACTTAATTGCATAAATAAGACTAAAAACAAAAGGAATAAAAGCTTCCGTTTTTTAAACCAAAAATTCAAGCTTTTACAACTCTTACAATCTAATAACGATTGACAAACGATCTTGTTACACATAACATACTTTTTAAATTATTTAAAAATAGAAATGACAGAAAACTTCCTGAATGAATACACTCAGGAAATTAAGTTACAAGTAAAGAAGAAGTTGTTTGGTAACAATCAGCATCGGATATAGTATGAGATGCTGGTTTTTAGAAAGCAACCTATAGAATAGGTGTAGCTAATTTTTCAAGCTGCAAAGTTCTACTAATAAGTATATATGTTGTTAGTATTTTTAAAAATAAATATTATAACACATTATCTACCGTTTAATGGTACTATTTGTTTTAAAAGCATACTTACACCATCATCATATAGTATTTAAAAAGCAAGAATCTATTTTTTAAAAAATACCTAACGATATATATTTAAGCAGTAGATTATAAAGTACAATTGTTGAATAAGTATATAGCATTTAGAGATAATTTGCCAACAAAGGTTTTTTATCGGTTATTTGCAATAATGCGTATTGAACTTAAGGCGGTAGGAAAGCGCTATAACAGGGACTGGATTTTTAAGCAGCTTGACTATACATTTACAACAGGTAGCTATGCTATTACCGGTAATAATGGTAGTGGCAAGAGTACGTTGCTACAAACGGTGGCGGGGTATATTGCTCCATCGAAAGGGGGGGTAAGCTACCATTTGGATGAGCAGGAAGTAGGGACTGAGGCTATATTTAATTATTTATCGATGGCTACTCCTTATCTGGATCTGATAGAGGAGATGACGGCGGCTGAACTGATACAATTTCAGGAGACTTTTAAACCTTATAAAGCGGGTATTGATACAGCCACCATACTGGATACCTGCGGACTGGGGGCGGCAGGGGATAAACAAATACGTTATTTTTCGTCGGGGATGAAACAGCGGTTAAAGCTTGGTCTGGCTTTTTATGCTGCTACTCCATTGCTATTGCTGGATGAGCCTTGTACTAATCTGGATAAAGCGGGGATAGCTATTTATCAGCGACTTATAGCGGAACAATGTACTGACCGACTGGTGATAGTGTGTAGTAATGATGAGCAGGAAATAAGTTTCTGTAATGATCGTTTATCAATCATGGATTATAAATAAAGCAATGGGAATAACAGCGGTAGAGCAAAGAGGGATTATAGATAGTTTTACAGCGATAGACTTTGAAACATCGACTGCGAGCAGGACGAGTATCTGTCAGATAGGGCTGGTGCGGGTAGAGAACTGGAAGGTAACGGAACAGGTATCGCTATTGATACAACCGCCACAGAATCATTACCTGTATCAGTATACTAGGGTACATGGTATAAAGGCTGCGCATACCAAGACGGCTCCTACTTTTGATATGGCCTGGAGTAGCATGGAACCGTATATTACCAATCAGCATGTGATAGCACATAATGGATTTGCATTTGACTTTCCAGTACTGCGCGATACCTTATTATATTATGGGCTGGAGGTACCTCCTTTTCAGGGACATTGTACTTTGAAGATATATAAAAGGAACCTTGCTTTTCTTTGTGAGACGTATAATATTCCGTTGAATCATCACGATGCTTTGTCGGATGCTATGGCTTGTGCTAAGCTGTTTATGCTGCATCATGGAGTGGCGATACACTAATGGTGGAGATTATTCTTAGCAGCCTACGTGAATCGTGAGTTGCGTGAGTCGTGAGGAATACAGAAATAGGAGACAGGAGTGAGGAGGTAGGAGTTAGGAGGAACAACAAAATACAGAGGGTAGAGAGAATCACAGGCGATTGTGCCGGTTGATGAAAATTTAGTATGATGTGTTCTTTTTTAGCAATAAAAAGAGCCAACCCAAAAGGGTCGGCTCTACAATTAAGACAACTGAGAAAAACAAGAGTCTTTATATTTACTTCTATTGTATAAGTCGATATTAGTCGGCATAAGAAGAAACGCCATGTTCGAAGAAATCGAGCCCACCTTCGCAGGTTTCTGCTTCTGGCTCTACTCTTAACTTCCAAGGATAAGGCAGTTTGTTTACAATGTACATCAATACCATTGCTATTGCAAAAGTGGCAAAGGTGATAACCATACTTCCTATGAACTGTGCTTTAAGTACGCTCCAACCTCCACCGTATAATAGTCCAGTAACAGGAGCAGAATTATCGGCACCGGTAGAACCCGTCATACCAAATTTACCGCAGGCAAAAAGACCTAAGGAAAGAGTACCAAAAATACCACAGGCACCATGCACCGGTACAGCCCCTACCGGATCATCTATTCTAAAATGTTCTAATAAAAGGGTGGATACATATACTACCACACCCGCTATTAAACCAATAAGGATAGAACCACCAGGAGTAACCCAGTAACAAGGACAGGTAATAGCTACCAGACCGCCTAAAAGACCGTTGATGGTAAAACCAATATCATACTTTCCTTTATTAGGGCCTAACCACAGTGGCAGTACCATTGCAGATAAGGAACCAGCACAAGCTGCCAGGGTAGTATTGGCAGCAATACGACCAATACCATCGGCATCCATTGCAGATAATGTACTACCAGGATTGAAACCATACCAGCCAAACCATAGAAGGAAAGCACCTACAGCAGCCAATGGAAGATTGTGTGCTGGCGGTAAACCGCCATTTAACTTATCGTCTCTGGTAAATACTCTACCTATACGTGGCCCAAGTACTAAAGCACCGGCAAGGGAAATAACTCCACCAATGGTATGTACCACGGTAGAACCTGCAAAGTCGCGGAAGCCATTGCCTAAATTTGGCAAGAAGTTTCCTGCAGAACCCATTGTAGCTAACCAACCACCCGGGCCCCAGGCCCAGTGACCAATGATAGGATAAATAAAACCAGTAACACCAATGCTATACAGGATATCGCCACGAAAAGAGGTACGACCAATCATAGCACCAGAAGTAATGGTAGAAGTAGTATCGGCAAAGGCGAACTGGAATATCCAGTGTGCCAGAATAGGTACGCCGGTAGCTACGCCATAAGCAGGAATATCGTAGGTAGCAGGCGCTCCTGAAAGGAAGAACCAGTGAGTACCAATGAATCCGTTGCCTGGAGCAAACATGAAGGCATAACCAATAGCCCAGAATAAGATACCACAGATAGCGGTATCGAAAATACATTCTATTAATACGTTGGCAGATTCTCTTTTACGAGCGAAACCCGCTTCGAGCATTACGAAACCTGCTTGCATACCAAATACGAGGAAGGCTGCTACGAGGGTCCAAACAGTATTGATGGTGTTCATCATATTGGTTTCGTGCGGTGTAAAAGTATCTGCAGCATGGGCAGTAGTTCCGCCAATAATGCCCGGTAACATATTCATTGCAACGAGTGCAACACATAAGCCCAGAATTTTACCGGTAAAAAATAAGGCACCTACTTTCCAGTTCTTATTAAACAAATACTTATAAGACTGGAGGGTAGATTTCAAATCCATTTTAGCAGGTTTTAAGGCAGTTGCTCTTGCCATAATGTTCGTTGCGCTCATAATGTTTAATAGTTTTATGGTGAATGAAATATGGAATTTAGAATTTGTAAACGGCTGCTACCAATGCACTTACAGTGCTTTTGGTACTTGTTCCATCACTTTTTAAGAATACGCCGTCAGCAGATGCAGCATCTAAACGTATTTCTGGCATGATGGTAAGACAGTTATCAATTTTCCAGATACCTGATAAGGTAAGGTCCGTGATATTTCCTTTCTGAGCCAACTTAATACCGTCTTTATCATCGATATATTCTGCACGTAAGGTGTAACCGAATTTAGCAGTAGGATCGTAGTTTAAATATACCGCTGCACCATACCAGCTGTAGGTTTTGTCGGCTTCTACAGACTGATAAGTTCCATTGAAACCAATACCCCATTTTTTATTAAGGGTACCATTAATAACCAGATCAGCCTGATGTAAACTTTTAAATAAAACATAGGCAGTTCCGGGGTTTAATACGGTAGGAGCACCAACACCCCAGTATCCCTGATAGTTTAAAAACTCTTTCCAGGTAGCGGCTTTATTTGTATGACTTAACTGTCCTAATAATACTTTGGTAGAAGAAGTGGTAGTAGAAAAATCGGTAGGATTTGCAACACCGAGCATATAAGCCCAGTTAGAATCGATGGTTACATCAGCTTTGATACCGGTATGAAAAAAGGGGCCATAAGAAAACATGTAATCCATGCTATAATTACGATTACTATAAGCATCTAAAACTTCGTATCCAACATGGGTGCCCCATTTACCGAAAGTAAGTTTTACTTTAGAGGAAGCCTGGTAGGTTGCGAATATTTGTTTAAGTGCGAAGAGGTTATTTTTATTAGTGGTATCGTTGTAAGAATAATCGGCTGCTCTACGGCCAAAACCAAGATCGACGGTAACGCCACCTTTTCCAAAACTATGATCCCCTCTAATGGAAGCCATTCCAAGTTCAAAAGAATTAATAGAGTTAGTAAAGCTCGTAATGTTGTTAGTAGCTCCATCTAAGTTGTAACGATAGTAACCATCCACAGAACCAGTAATGGCAATTGGAGGAGGGGCAGCGGGTGCATGAGCTGCAGTATCTTTCTGTGCAGAAGCTGAAAGTAAAGCGGCCATTAAAACGCTAAAAGAGATAAGTTTCTTGGTCATAAGTTTTGTTTTTTGGTTAATACGGGCGTTGAAGCCGCTCCGCAAGGGGCGGTTTCCGCTTTTTAGTAAAACCTCATCGAAACCTTTTTCAGGAATTTTTCTTCGAGAACCCTGGTAATCCGATGAACAACAGTTCGTCTCAATTCAAGTTCAACCGGAAGAGAGGGATCCTGGTGAGCAACATTGATTTTAGTACCGACAATGAACTGGATTTCATCCGAACCGAGAATCATTTTAACGATCTGATCGGCAGGGCCTTTTGTGAATTTATAATTTTGATGGTAACTCTTAAGAAGTTCATTTACCTTACTCAACGTCAGAATTCCTTCTGTAACCAGGTCAACACCCTCCATCAATGAGGCAGGAGGCAAATC
>CAIVPM010000406.1 GCA_903907815.1 uncultured Chitinophagaceae bacterium
TATAATTTTATTTAACTAATTCAAATATTTTATATTCTTAGATTATAATTGATTGAAATGCCGAATTCTATGTTCCATGTTTTGATAATAAAAGGAGGATGTTTAAGTGGGTTTTTTGTAGCAGAGATAAGACAGTACAGCTTTTTTATGCTACATAAAGTTGTTATAGTTTGCTATTGTATAGCAGTTAATATAGTGTGATGTTTGTACTGTCAAAGAGAATAATTGATAAGAGTTTATGAAAATTAATACTATTTATTTCACTTCTAAATATGAACAAAGCAGCAATAACAAGGCTGCAGAAATTTTATGTTTTAATATTAATTATCCTTACAACGCAATATATAACAGCATTTCAGAAATCAGTCAGAAAAT
This sequence comes from uncultured Chitinophagaceae bacterium, assembly GCA_903907815.1. Taxonomy (GTDB): domain Bacteria; phylum Bacteroidota; class Bacteroidia; order Chitinophagales; family Chitinophagaceae; genus CANFLJ01. Next base: position 376 of record CAIVPM010000406.1, read on the forward strand.
CAGTCAAGGTCTCCGTTCTTTAAGAGCCAATATCCAAAATTCAGTATCTAATAAAAACTATTTGCTGTTTCTTACCCTCTTTACTTTTAAAGAGGGTAAGGCGTAAGGATTTTCAATTAATATGAAGTTCCGTCTTTATAATATCCAATTTAATATCAATATATATGCAAAATTTAAAATTCAATATCCAAATGAAACATCATAATATAAATAGGAAAACGAATTATGTGAATACTAAAGAGTGATTGTATAAGTAGTTTTATAATAACTATTTATAAAGATATTGCGGCACATGATTTGTATAAATAACTTTTGTAACGAATTTAAAAAAATATGGACAGTAAAAACTACTACAATGTTGATGAAACAGTAAGTCAGAGTGAAAAAAGGACCATCACTATAGTGGCTGTGATTTTAGGTGTTTTAGCACTTACTACTCTTTATTATTCTGTTAGGGGGTAATAATAAATCAATTATAAATAAATTTAAAGGCTTTTACGATAGATAGAATCTGTCGTAAAAGCCTTTTTTCTGTCAATATGTCATGTGAAACTCAGCTGGTATTTACTTTGATAAATCAGCATCACAAATAATATTACACTATGCAAAAAGGTCAAATAAGAGTTCAGACGGAGAACATCTTTCCGATTATTAAAAAATTCCTTTACAGCGAACATGATATTTTCCTTCGCGAATTAGTCAGTAATGCAACTGATGCATCTCAAAAAATTAAAACACTTTCTTCTATTGGGGAAGCAAAGGGTGAATTGGGAGAACTGAAAATTAATGTTATCCTTGACGCAAAAGAAAAGACACTTACGATTGAGGATAATGGGGTAGGTATGAGTAAGGAAGAGGTAGATAAATACCTTAATCAGGTTGCGTTTAGCGGAGCAGAAGAATTTCTTACAAAATATAAAGATGCCAATATTATTGGTCACTTTGGTTTAGGATTTTACAGTGCTTTTATGGTGGCTGAAAAGGTTGAGGTTATTACCCAAAGCTACAATCTGGATGCTCCAACCGTATACTGGAGTTGCGATGGTAGTCCTGAATTTGAATTATACGAAGTAGAGAAAAAAGGTCGTGGAACAAAGATTATTCTTCATATTAATGAAGAAAGTAAAGAGTTCTTAGAATCACATAAGATTAAAGCTATACTGGATAAATTCTGTAAGTTCCTTCCTATTCCAATCTTTTTTACAGATGTTGCGGAAGAGAAAAAAGAAGATGAAGTAATTGCACCTATTAATAATACAAATCCTATCTGGGTAAGAAAGCCAAGTGAACTTACTAAGGAAGATTATGAGAAGTTTTACAGAGAACTATATCCGTTTGGTGAAACACCTTTATTCTGGATACATCTGAATGTAGACTATCCATTTAATCTTACTGGAATATTATATTTCCCTAAGATAAAACAGAGCTACGAAATTCAGAAAGATAAAATACAATTATACTGCAATCAGGTGTTTGTTACCGATGAGGTAAAGGATATTGTACCTGAATTTTTAATGCTACTTCATGGGGTGATTGATAGTCCGGATATTCCATTGAATGTTAGTAGAAGTTACTTACAAGGCGATCCTAATGTTCGTAAGATCAATAACCACATTACTAAGAAAGTTGCTGATAAACTGGAAGAAATTTTCAGAAATGAACGACCTGCTTTTGAAGAAAAATGGGAGAGTCTGGGACTTTTTGTTAAGTATGGTATGATGACTGACGAAAAGTTTTTAGAAAAAGCAAACAGTTTTGTAGTTATGGAAGATACTACTGGTAAATTTCATACAGTAGAAGAATATAAAACTGCTACTGAAGCTACCCAGAAAAACAAAGAAGGAAAGAGTACTATTATATACACTACCAATCCTATTCAACAGGATGCTTACATTCAGGCAGCAACTGCTAAAGGATATATTGTAGTAAAGATGGAAACCCTTGTGGATTCTGCCTTTATCAACAATATGGAAATGAAATGGGAGAATGTTCATTTCGTAAGAGTAGATGCGGATATTGTTGATAATTTAATTGACAAACAAGAAGGGAACGAAAGCGTACTTTCTCAAAGTGAGTCAGAAGAATTAAAGAAATTATTCGAATTTCCAGTGAATGATCTAACAGTAACAGTTGAAGTAAAAGGCTTAAGTGCTGATGCTGCACCAGTAGTTGCTACAAGACCTGAGTTTATGAGAAGAATGAAGGATATGGCCGGAGTAGGTGGCGGTATGACTGCATTCTATGCTCAAATGCCTGATGAAGTTACTTTAACTGTTAATGGTAATCATACTATCTATCAGTCATTGTTAAAAGAAGCTGATATTGAAAAGAAAGAAAAACAAATCAGAAACCTTGCTGATCTTGCATTACTTTCTCAAGGGTTATTGAAAGGGGCTGAATTAACCAACTTTATTAATAGAAGTGTATCGTTGATGGATACTAAATAGTATTCAGCATTAAGCATAAAAAAGCGCTATATCTTAATTGATTATAGCGCTTTTTTTATAACATAACATGCATACGCATTATCTTCTTTAATATAGTTGTTAGCAAATATTCCTATTGCTTTAATTTTAAGGTATTTGAAGATAGGACAGTAAATTTGAATTGAGCTATAGTTCCTTTTTCTTAAAAGTAAAATGCTTTTGAGATATGTAACTGAATATTACCACAAAAACGGTAGTGACAATTTTAGCTGGGGTAGGGTACCAGTGAAAATACTTGATGAACAGGTTTAGGAACACATAATTCAAGTATAAGCAACCAATTACTACCAGGAAGTAGCGTCCAATCTGCTTTCCTTTTTTACGGGAGGTTTCCTGAAAAACAACATATCGGCTAAGGTAGAATCCAATAGGGAAAGTAACTATAAAAGAGGTTAGAAAAGAAGCAATAAAAGCTTCGATATGAAAACCGTAAACAATAATATCGGCCTTTTTATACAAGAAATTATATGATAATGAGAATAAAGTAATATCCAAAACTGTATTAAAACCTCCACATGCAGCATAACGGAAAGTTTGATGCGGCATAACCTTTTTGAACAGCGGATAAAACAGGTCGATAAACCTTAAAATGCCCGTATGAGTATGATGATGAAGTCTTTTCATTTGTCTAAGTGTGCGAATATAGAAGATAAATCTATTATTTTGCCTTAAAATAACTATAAAGGATGAGCATTACTGTAGAATTGAAAGGCATAGTTTCCAGTGCATTAAATAGTTTATATGAGCTGAATATCCCTGCAGACGAGGTTTTGGTAAATGGAACTAAACCGGAATTCGAGGGTGATTATACCATTGTTCTGTTTGCTTATACTAAGCCCGTAAGGAAGAGTCCGGAGGTGATTGGGAATGAATTGGGCAATTATCTCTTAGAAAATCATAAAGATTTTATTACAGGGTTTAATGTTATTAAAGGGTTCCTGAATCTTAGTATCGCTGATAGTTACTGGTTAGGTTTTTTACAACAATCGTTTAGTAATAACTCCTTTGGAAAAGCAGAAAGGTTGCAAAAGAAAGTAATGGTGGAATATTCTTCCCCTAATACAAATAAGCCATTGCACCTTGGACATCTAAGAAATAATTTCCTTGGCTGGAGCATTGGTGCAGTTTTGAATTCTGTAGGGTACGATGTTGTGAAAACCTGCATTGTAAACGATAGAGGAGTACATATTTGTAAGAGTATGATTGCCTGGCAGTTGTTTGGCAATGGCGCTACTCCCGCGTCTACCAATACTAAAGGAGATCATTTTGTAGGGGACTATTATGTAAAATTTAATGATGAATTTAAGCTGCAGGTAAAAGATCTTGTAGCTGCAGGTAAAACACAGGAAGAAGCCGAAAAGGAAGCGCCAATTATGAAGGCTACTCAACAAATGTTGATAGACTGGGAAGCAGGAAAGCCTGAAGTAATGGAGCTCTGGAAAACTATGAATGGTTGGGTGTATGAAGGCTTTGATACTACGTATAATAAAATTGGAAGTGACTTTGATAAAACCTATTACGAAAGTAATACCTATTTATTAGGTAAGGATCTGGTAGAACAGGGACTGGAGAAGAAAGTATTTTTTCAGAAGGATGATGGTAGTGTCTGGATTGATCTTACAGCTGATGGGCTGGATGAAAAACTGGTTCGTAGAAAAGATGGCACTTCGGTGTATATAACACAGGATATTGGATTGGCTGAACAGAAACAAAAAGAGTTTGGTGCAGAGAAAAGTATTTATGTAGTAGGAGATGAGCAGAACTACCATTTCAAAGTATTGAAACTAATTTGTGAGAAATTGCAGCTTCCTTCTGCTGAGGGTATTTATCATCTAAGTTATGGAATGGTAGAATTGCCTACCGGTAAGATGAAAAGTAGGGAGGGGACTGTAGTGGATGCTGATGATTTAGTAGATGAAATGATTACCATTGCTGCACAGAAAACCGAGGAGCTTGGTAAGGTGAAAGACTTTAATGCTGAGGAATTGGAAAAGCTACATTACATTATTGGATTGGGTGCTTTGAAGTTCTTTTTGTTGAGAGTAGATCCCAAGAAGAAGATGATTTTTAATCCGGAGGAGAGTATTGATTTTCATGGGTTTACAGGACCTTTTATTCAGTATACTCATGCCAGGATTAAGAGTATATTAAGGAAGTTTGAACTGGATAATAACAAAGAGCTGGAAGCTACACAACCATTGTTGTTACTTGAAAAACAATTAATTATTCATATTGAATTGTTTGGTGCTGTTCTGCAGGAATCTGCTGCAGATCTTGATCCTTCGAAGCTTGCTGTTTATATCTTCAATTTAGTAAAACTATTCAACTCCTTGTATGCCGAACATTCTTTTGGTAATGCTGAAAGTGAAGAGAAGAAGTTACTTCGATTAAAGATGGCACAACTAACTGCAACGGTTATTAAAACAGGGATGAATATTCTGGGTATTGAAGTTCCTGAGAGAATGTAACTGATGGATAATTGATAATGGAAAATGGATAATTAGTTTTTCATGATCTATTAAAGATAGAATATCATATTCTTCAAATCTATACATTTGCAGCCTGCCCGGATGTTGAAATTGGTAGACAAGCCACCTTGAGGTGGTGGTACTCGAAAGGGTGTGCTGGTTCGAATCCAGTTTCGGGCACGATTAAAAGGTAATTCTAAATAGAATTACCTTTTTTAGTTTGAGTCCTTTTGGTTTAGATTTCGTGAATTGTAAAATTCGTGAATCATTTGGAGAGGA
>CAIVPM010000407.1 GCA_903907815.1 uncultured Chitinophagaceae bacterium
ACTATTGTACCTGCAGAGACAGTAATTAACTTTACAGCTACTTCCAATGTTGCTACCTACAAAGATCGTTTCACTGTAGTATTCAAATCAGCTAAAGTAGTACCTGTAACAACTGTAAAAGGAAGCATTAATGTATATCCTAATCCATTAACTGAAAAAGCATTTACTGTACAAATGTCGAATATCGCTGCTGGTAAATACAATGTAGTATTGATTAACAGTCTTGGTCAGGAAGTGTTTAATACAGCTATAAACCATAAAGAAGGTTCATCCACTGAAACTATCAATATGAGCAAGTCATTGTCAGTTGGAATGTATACTTTAGTTTTAAGAAGTACAAATGGTAAAGCAATATGTAACACTGAGTTACTGGCTAAATAAAGAATAACAATTAATAAGCTAATCAGGTTTAACTGATTAGCTTATTTTTATAATGTAACTACAGCAAAAAAAAATAAAATGAATAAGATAATAAAAGCAACAGCTCTATTATTTATAGTGTTTGCAATAACTACCAGCAAAAGCCATGCTCAAGGTACACCAGTACCTGGTGGTGGTGGACCAGGTGTAAATGGCGGTGGAGGTTTTACACCTCCAAGTAATGGCGGTGGAGGAGATGGTGCCGTTCCGTTTGATGGTGGGCTTAGCCTTATACTTCTTGCGGTAGGTGCTGGTGTAGGGGCGAAGAAGAAAGTAAAAAGTACCCTTTAAATTCAAAGTACAATACAGTACTCTAGTGGTTGTTGCTTATTTGAAGACAACTACTAAATTGTAGTAATCATTTTAAAATTTATAAATGAAAAATTTATACTTAAGTGTTATATTTTTAATTGCTTCTGTTATAACAGTAAACGCCAACCCAGGCGATACTACTTGGGTTCAGGCTCATTCAGGTTTACAACTTAATTATTATAATAATTTTGATACCGCTGTTCTTTTCCCTTCTGGAAATGTAACTTACCGAAAAATTATTATGGTATTTACTTTAGGTAAATATCAATGTCCAGCGGGGTCTCAATATTGCGGTGATTGGGATTATACAATCCAGAATTTTTTGATGACTAAAACAGACACCTTTGAGTTGGCTAGATTAATTACACCATACGCTAATGCATCTTACCCAAGAACTCCATGGACATGGCAACAACGCTACTATTTTGACGTAACTGATTACTATCCGGTATTAAAAGACAGTGCTAAGATGCGTCTTTTATATTCTGGTTATTCAGGTGGTTTTACAGCAGATATTAAGTTTGCTTTCATCGAGGGAACTCCTCCAAGAAATGTATTAGGAGTTAAGAAATTATGGAACGGATCTTTTGCTTTTGGAAATACTGCAGACCCTATCAATAACCACTTAGCTGCGGTTACAACAAAAGCGCCTACAGGAAGCCAATTCGCAGAGATGAAGTTTACAGCAACTGGTCATGGAAGTGATGCTAATGGTTGTGGTGAATTTTGTAGCAAATATTATTTAGTTTATACCGGGACTAAATTAGTTCAACAAACTACTTTATGGAGAAATGATTGTGGAAGTAATGAACTCTATCCCCAATCTGGCACCTGGGCTTATAACAGGGCTAACTGGTGTCCTGGAAATTTAATTGCACCTAATATCCATAAAATACCTGGAGTTATTTCTGATAGCAATTTAAGCGTTAATGTAAAAATGCAGCCTTATTCTGTAACAACTCCATCAGCTTCTTTTACGATATTTTCTGGATTATTCTTCTACGGTGCATATAATAATAATGTGGATGCATCCATAGAACGAATCATTTCACCTACTAACTATGAGGGGTATTACAGAGAAAATCCAATATGTGGTAAACCTGTTATTAATGTTAGAAACTCAGGAGCAACTAATATCAATTCAATTTCGTTTGAGTACGGAGTGAAGGGGCAGTCATTACAAACCTATTCATTGACGGGTATAAACTTAATCCCAATGAAGGATACTTTGATTACGCTACCTGACCTAACCAGCATTTCTAAAATGCCTGCAAGTACTTTGAATACTTTTATTGCAACGATTCTTCAGGTAAATGGAGCAACTGATGCTTATCAACAAAATGACACAATGAGAAGTTATTTTGCAACAGCTCCTGACTGGCCTTCTTCCTTTAATATTACCCTTAAGACAAATAATGTTTCCACTTCTAAATGGAGTTTACAAGATGTGAATGGTAATGTGATAAAGCAAAGAACGCCAACTGCCGCTAATACCAAATATTTAGATACTATTACAGGTTTAAGTGATGGATGTTATAAACTGGTTGTAACAGCTGCAAGTTGCAATGGCTTGTACTGGTGGGCAAATACAGCTGCTGGTTCAGGTTATTTCACAGTTAACCAAACAAATGGTACCTTAATTCATCTTACCAACGGACTAGTTGATTATTCTACTTCAACTACCAATTCACAGGATTTTGGATGCGGCTTTACGCAGTACTTTAGAGTAGGTGCTATATTACCTTTAGATTTACTATCATTTACTGGTAAATGGCAAGATAATTACAACTATTTAAATTGGGAAACTTCTCATGAAACAAATACAAACCATTTTGAGCTGGAATTTTCTCCAAATGGAAAGGATTACGTAAAAATAAATGAAATTAAGGCTTCAGGAAATACATCTACAACAGCATTTTACAATACCACTCATACACCGGAACAAAAAGCTGACGTTTATTACTACCGGCTGAAGATGGTAGATAATGATGGGCAATTCAGATACAGCGAAATAGTATCTATAAAACCAAATACTGTAGTTAAGGCGCTATCTGTAGAGCCAAATCCATTTATAGATTTTATTCGTCTGGATGTTGCTGTAGCTGCAAATCAAATTGCTACTGTAAAATTATACGACATACAAGGTAGATTACAGAAATATCAAAAAACTGAATTAATTAAAGGAGATAATAAGGTTTTGTTCGAAGGGTTGAATAATCTATCTTCAGGATTATACTTGGTTGAACTAAATTTAGATGGCCAAAAAATTGTTCAGAAAGTTGTGAAAAAATAAGGATGGATAACAGTAAAATAGACAAATGTATACTTAGACTAACAATTTGGTGTTTATTAATATTAGGGAGCATTTGCTCTTTTGCTCAACTTACATATTCTCCAATTAATGTTAGCGGTTTTAATATGGACGTTGTTGCAGAAGGAACTGGAAATAATGCAATAAGTGTAACTTCCACTTCTATGGATTTGTCTAACAATATTGTTTGCACAAAACAGTTTGCAACCGCTAATAATTTTACGCCAGCTAATACTTATGGACTGCCAGATAATGGCACAATTGTAAATGGGTTAAGGACTTATCAGATAGCTCCATATACTGGAAACGAAGTATTGAATATATTCACAGCCAGTACGCAAACTCTAACACTACAAACACCTGCTAACTATACATATATTAGCCTCGCTGTTTTAGCAACAGAAAATGCTGCTAAAATGAACGTAGTGTTTAATTTCGCCGATGGTACTAATCAAATTTTTTCTAATCAGGCTGTTCCAGATTGGTTTTTTAATTCCACACCAGCTTTACCTCTGGTATTTAATGGATATGGAAGACTAGGTAGAACAGCAACTCCTTTTTCATATAACTCTGCACCCGCGGGTAATCCAAATTTATATGGATTTGATTTTGCCCTGCCATGTACTAAAACGCTGATTTCTATTTCAATTAAAAATGTTACTTCTGCAACAGCCTCGACAGTAAATCGTGTTTTTGTTTTTGCTGTTTCTGGAGCAGTTACCAGCATAGTAGCACCTTTAGTTACAAATGATACAGTTTGCCCAGGAACTCCTGTAACCTTTAATATTCAAAATCCAAATAATAATCAAAACTATATCTGGTATGACGCTCCTTATAATGGAAATTTTTTAGGTATTGGCTCTACTTATAATCCACCTATCCCAAATGCAAGTATTATTTATTATGTACAAACAATAAACAACATTACTGGATGTCCTGGAAGTACATTAACTCCTGATAGTATTATTGTATCTTCTCCGCCACCGCCATCTGTAAAAAGTCCTGTTATTGATTGTAAAGGCCAGCCTTTCACTTTGTCAGTTTTAAATCCACAATCTACAACTTACAATTGGTACAGAGATTCCTCTAAAACTAATTTAATAGGTTCAGGAGACTCAATTTCAATGCCCAGTATCACGAGTGACACCACTTACTATGTTCAGTCGACAGGGAGCTCAAATTGTTCCAGTAAATTAACTCCTGTATTGGTGAAAACTTCAAAACCTATTAGTCCAATTTCAGGAAGCCAAAATATTTGTGTAGGTAAATCAATTAGTTTAACAGATACAACTGTAGGGGGGGGGTGGAGTAGTTTATATAATTTTGCTACCATTAATAATTCAGGTATTGTAACTGGAATCAAAACTGGAATAGATACTATCAAATATGTAATCAGCTCTAATATCGGGTGTCCTGATTCAACATCAATACCATTTACCGTAAATGCTTTACCAGTAATTAATGCTATAACAGGGGACAGTATTTTATGTGTAGGAAAAACTACGACCCTCACTAATACAACATTAGGAGGTACCTGGGTTAGTTCGAATAATAGCATTGCTACTGTCAGTAATACTGGAGTTGTAACAGGTATAACAGTAGGGTTAGATACTATCAGATATATTGTTACCAACGCGAATGGATGTACCGATTCTGCCTTGCTTTCTTTTAGTGTAAAAAATCAACCAGTAGCTTCACCTATTACAGGGCTAAATACTGTTTGTGTGGGCAAGAATATTACCCTTACCGATACTTCTGCAGGTGGGGTTTGGTATAGTGATCATGCTGGTATTGCTACTATTCTAAATGGGGTAGTAACTGGTATTGCTTCGGGGATTGATACCATACGGTATAAAATAGTAATACCTGGTGGTTGCAGCGATTCAGCTTTATTTGCAGTAACTGTAAATGCCTTGCCTGCTATTGCTCCTATTACTGGGAAAAGCACTC
>CAIVPM010000408.1 GCA_903907815.1 uncultured Chitinophagaceae bacterium
ATCGTTGTACTGTCAATAACTTTAATAGGTTGTAAGAATAAATCAGAGAATAAAGAAATTAAAAAGGATTCTAATCCTTGGAATAAAACAGTCACTTTAGAAGAAGCGAAAAGAATTATTGATAGTGTAAATAAATTGCCAAGAGATACCTCGGATCATATAAGAGGAATGGAAGATGCTGACAGAAACTCACCGGAATATAAGAAGGTAGTAAAATTGGTTAAGAAATTAAAAAGAGTCGAAGAAGAAGATATTAGTATAATAAGCTATGATTCTGCTACTAAACAATATTACATTGGAATAGATTCAAAAGGCCTATGTAAGTTATGGTACTATTCTATTAGTACAAATAAGTTAGTTAATGAATGTGATCTTGAAAATAACTAATTCACAAACTACATTATTTCTTTTTGCATAGGAATTTATTTTAATTCATAGGGCTTCCTCCCTATGCTGGTAGATGGTGCTCTTTCAGAGCTAAAGCTATTTGTAGTTTGAACGATGTATTTGCCTTTGCGTTAGTGCCAGCAGGGAATATCCTTTTGCTACCACCCTTGAACCTTTTATAAAATTGATAGTGATGCAAGTGGTAGCAAAAGATAGGAAAGGCTGGAACGGCCGCTTGCGGAACGCCCAAAATCAATTGATAATGGAAAATTGATAATTGATAATGAAAACAATGTTTAGAATAATTAATTGATCGTGTAGCCTTTGTAATTGTATCTACTATTACCATGTTCAATTTCGTAGATTAGCTAAAGCAGATTGTTGTTACATTTGCAGTCCTTAATCAGCAACAAATGAGCATGGATTTCAAGCAACTGAAAGCACCGCTAAAGGGCGATTTATATACCGACAATACTATTCGTACACTGTATGCTACCGATGCATCGGCATATAGAGAGATGCCACTGGCGGTTGCTATTCCTAAGACGGAGGAAGATATATTGCTCCTGATAAAGTTTGCTACCGCGAATAATACTTCCATTATACCCCGTACTGCTGGCACATCGCTTGCCGGACAGGTGGTAGGAAATGGCATTATTGTAGATGTATCGAAACACTTTACCAAAATACTGGAACTGAACACAGCGGAACATTGGGTAAGGGTGCAACCGGGTGTGATAAGAGACGAGCTGAACATGTATCTTAAACCGTTTGGCCTGTTCTTTGGCCCTGAAACGTCTACTGCCAACAGGGCGATGATTGGTGGTATGGTGGGCAACAATTCCTGCGGTTCCAACTCGGTTGTTTACCGAAGTACGAGGGAACATTTGCTGGAAGTAAAAGCAATCCTTAGCGATGGAAGTAAAGTGACCTTTGGGGCATTATCGATAGATGAATTTCATGCTAAATGTGAAGCAGTAACACTGGAAGGTACTATTTATAAAAAGGTTCGTAGTCTGCTAAGCAATGCAGATAATCAGGAAGAGATTAGAAAGGAATTTCCGAAGAAAACGGTGGAGAGAAGGAATACGGGATATGCGGTAGATATGCTGCTGGAAACGGCTCCATTTACGGCTGGTGAAGAAGACTTTAATTTTTGTAAACTAATAGCGGGATCGGAAGGTACGCTGGCTTTTCTGACGGAGATAAAACTGAATGTGAGTCCACTGCCGCCTGCAGAAGTTGGCTTGCTATGTGTGCATTTTAATAGCATAGATGAGGCACTGAGAGCCAACCTGATAGGCCTGCAATATAACCCAAGTGCGAGCGAACTGATAGACCATTATATACTGGAATGTACTAAGGATAATATAGCACAAAGTAAGAACCGGTTCTTTGTGCAAGGCGACCCGGGGGCTATACTGGTAATAGAATTCTGCAGGGATAACCGTGGGGAGATTGAGGCTATCTGTAAGAAGGTGGAAGCCGACATGAGGGCTGCCGGTCTGGGTTATCATTTTCCTTTATTGTTTGGAAATGACAGTAAGAAAATATGGAGTCTTCGTAAGGCCGGACTGGGCTTATTGAGTAATCTTCCTGGTGATGAAAAGGCGGTTCCGGTAATAGAAGATACGGCTGTAGATGTGCATGATCTGCCCGATTTTATCCGTGAGTTTAATGTGATACTGAAGCAATACAATTTATATTCTGTTCACTATGCGCATGCTGGTAGTGGAGAGATTCATCTTCGTCCGATTATTAATTTAAAGACTGTAGAGGGTAATGAACTCTTTAGAAAAATAGCGGAAGAGATTGCTACACTGGTGAAGAAATATAAAGGATCGCTGAGTGGCGAACATGGTGATGGAAGACTAAGGGGAGAGTTTATAAAACAGATGGTGGGCGAGCAGAATTATGCCTTATTGAAAGAGGTGAAGAAAACCTTTGATCCCAACAATGTGTTTAATCCAAACAAGATTGTGGATACGCCTCCTATGAATACCATGCTTAGGTATGTGCCGGGACAGCAGACGCCTGCATTTAAAACCTATTTCCGCTATGCCAATCAGGATGTATTGCAACACGCGGAGCAATGTAACGGATCGGGGGATTGCAGAAAGACGGAACTGAGTGGTGGCACGATGTGTCCATCGTTTATGGCTACCCGCAACGAGAAAGATACTACCCGTGCAAGGGCTAATATACTGAGAGAGTTTCTGACCAACTCTATTAAAGCGAATCGCTTTAATCATAAAGAGATTAAGGAAGTGATGGACCTTTGTCTGAGCTGCAAGGGATGCAAATCGGAATGTCCTTCGAATGTAGATATGGCTAAACTGAAGGCGGAGTTTCTGCAGCATTACTATGATGATAATGGAGTACCTTTTAGGTCGAGACTGATAGCGAATTTCAGCACTTCGGCTAAGCTGGGGTCGATAGCTCCGGGCATTTATAATTACATGATGAAACAACCTTTCATCAGTAAAACGATAAAGAGAATTATAGGGTTTGCGCCACAACGTTCTATGCCATTGCTGCATGATGAAACGCTTTTGAAATGGAACGCAAAACGAGAAAAGCAACATTCAACATTCAACACTCAACATAAAGTTGTTTATCTCTTCTGTGATGAGTTTACCAACTTTAATGATACTCCTATTGGCATTAAAACTATCCTGTTACTGGAGCATCTGGGATATGAGGTGATTATACCCTACCACCTGGATAGTGGAAGGGCACCTATGAGCAAGGGAATGCTGAAGAAGGCTAAAGAGTTTGCTAACCGCAATGTGGAGTTGCTACATACCCTGGTAACAGCCGACAGACCTTTGATAGGAATAGAACCTTCGGCCATACTATCATTCAGAGACGAATATCCCGATCTGGTAGATGATAAGCTTCATGAAGCATCGAAAGAACTGGCGAAGAATGTATTTATGATTGATGAGTTTATTGCCCTGGAAATAGATAAGGGTACTATTAAAAAAGAACAATTCACCACTACGCAGAAAGAGATAAAACTGCATGGCCATTGTCAGCAGAAATCGGTTGGTTTACTGAGCAATACGGTGAAGGTACTCTCCTTCCCTGCCAACTATTCTGTAGAAACTATTCCTTCGGGATGCTGTGGTATGGCAGGTTCTTTTGGATACGAGAAAGAGCATTACGAATTGTCGGTACAGGTGAGTGAACTGGTACTAATGCCTTTTGTAAGAAAGCAAGCTGAGGAGGTGATTATAGCTGCTCCGGGAACCAGTTGCCGCCATCAGATAAAGGATGGTGCCAATAGAAAAGCATTACACCCTGTAGAGGTATTGTATGATGCTTTGGTGAAGTAATTTAAAAATCAGGGAATTTGAAAGTTTGAAAATGAATACAAGTTTCGAATTGGCGGATTATAATTGTAATACTACAGTATTATATGGTAAATTTGGAGATTAATTCATCAAATGAAAACTCCATCATATTTTCATAGTGGCTATATAACATTCAGAAAAAGAAATATAGGCATTTTATATAGCGGTCAAACTGCTGAACATATAATGGACAACTATATACTAGAACCAATTTCACATCCTTTGAAACATATAAGAATACAACAGCTTGCAAAAAACATTGATTCTTGGGAGAAAAAAGGAAATAATAGGTATGCTGGAATTGTTACTGATAATAAAAATGGAATCAAACATAGAATTATTGTAGAAGTATACACTACATTTGCTATGATAATCACATGCTTTAAATATTAAATCAAACTACATGACTTATTACGAAAAATTGGTACTAATACTAGGTCGAAAGCCTGTTGAAGGTAGTCTTGAGTATAATAAGAAAATCATGAAACTTAAAAGCATTGAAGAGAGTGCAAGAGATTTATTTAATGGAGAAATCAAGCTTGTACCTGGTCAAAAAGAAAAAGCTAAAAAATTAGGACTACTGTAGCTTTTTCTATCGAAAAATCATCTTAAATTGATTAATTGACCCCTTCCTCACTATCCAAGATAGCCTCTTCTTTCTTAGTTTCCTGTGTGATAACAATGCTCTCAGAGACAAAAGAATCATTTCCTAGTTTTTGTTTTACCTCTTCCATCTTCGATTTAATTTCTTCGATAGAAGCATCC
>CAIVPM010000409.1 GCA_903907815.1 uncultured Chitinophagaceae bacterium
ACGAAATACTCAAATCATATTTCTTCCGCTTCGCGAGATTAGATAATACGCTGTATGCCTGTTGTATTTCTTTGAAATAATCTTCTGCCGATTTGTTATTTGTATTTTTATCAGGATGATATTTCTTAGCCAATTGGCGGTACGCAGCCTTTATCTCATTCTGATTTGCAGTAGCATTGATGCCCAATATTAAATAATAATTCTTTGCCTGCATCGCAACTCATTACATAAACCTCACATTATAATGTGCTTTCATTTTCTCCATCGGCAACTTCGTATTCTTAGGATACTTTACCGAAAAAGAAAACTCTATCTTTTTTACATCACCAGGTTGTAACGCATAATTCCAAGCATATTTACCTGTTTTGCTATCATAAATCCCTTTCGAAATTTCCAATGCTTCCACAGTAATATCGCTTTGCAAAGAGATAGGTAACTGGTCGTCCACCTCTATTTGTATCGGTGTTTTACGATTGTTTTTAATTACCATTTCATAAGCAAAAGTTTCTTTGGTAGAGCTACCTAACGCCTTTTTACTACAATATTCTTTTACCTTGCTACGTGTTACCAGCACTTTATTATCACGTCCCAAAGATAAGTCCAACGTATCATCCGCACTTCTGGTATTGATATAACTTTGCCCCACATACGTTCCCGAATAATAAACATTGGCAGGCCCTTCCACCAAGTTCAAATCTTCCCAACCATTTATACGAGCAAGCAAAAAAGCATTCTTATCCAACTTCGGCACACTAAAATGCTGATACGTGGCAGGTAATTTATACTCCGTAACATCTACTATATAAGGTTTAAAATCAGAAGGAATAGTATAACTGTTTTTAATATCAAACTCTGCACTAAGCTCCGATACTTGTATTTCCACTGTTTGTACTTTACCATTACCGGCAACTTGCATTTTGCTTATTTCTTGTTGAGCAGTAATTTCATTGTCTTCTAAAGTCTTTTGTTTATCATAAGCAGCAACAGGAGCGTTGCCCATAAATCCTTCGCCATTAGAAGATACTCCAGCTAAAGTATTTAAACCGCTCATCCCATAAGCACCGGTATTATAATTCAAGTTCCAGGCAGTAAGCAAGGGTTTAGAAGCAGACTGCGATGGGTCGGCAGTAGAAAGTTTTATTTTAATATCATTCCAATCAATACCGGTATTGTTAAATACTTTTGCTCGGTATTTCAGTTGTATCGGTTGCGTAATATCTTCTGCTCTCAAGTCGTAATCGGGGCTCCAGCCGCAATCAGAAACAATATATTTTAAATCAATAGTAGTAGTAGCTTTTGTTGCTGAAGAAAGAAGAATAGTTATTTCCGCCGTCGGCTGATTGTTTTTTGCATTCAATTGCAATAGCTCATTGTCACTTTTAATAAGCTGTTCGTTAATCTCACTTTCCTTTTTATCAAGTTTAAATATCTCCCCATTTATTTCTTTTATCCTGCTTCTATAAAAATCAGCAGCAAGTTTTAAGTCTGCAATAGCCACTCCTTTTTCCTTGCTTCGTATATCTTCATTCTTCAACAGCATTTCTTTTTCGGTTCCATAAGCATTCTTATCATTATTCAGCTGTGTAATTGCATCTCTTAAATACTTTGTAGAATCTTTCAATTGCTTAATCTTTGTACTTTCCTTTTGATTAGCCAAATAATTAATAGCATCCGAAATAGCCAGTATAG
>CAIVPM010000410.1 GCA_903907815.1 uncultured Chitinophagaceae bacterium
ACAGATCACGCAGGTGAGATTGTAGCTAGCAATCCTTGGGGTCTAAAATCTTTAGCGTATCCGGTACAAAAGAAAACAACCGGAATCTATTGGGTACTTGAGTACCAAGCTCCTTCTGACTTAAATGAGAAATTGAAAATTCAATTACTACGTGATGAGCAGGTAATGAGACACATGATGACCAAACTTGACAAAAACGCCGTTGAGTACAATCATGTAAAAAGAAATGGCGGATTTCCTAAACACGATAAAATAGTTGCAGACAATGGCTAGAAATGAAGTTAGGTATCTTACGGCTTTCAGACAAGAGAAACCAAGAAAGAAATTCTGTCGCTTTCAAAAGTACGGAATCAAATATGTTGATTATAAAGATGTAGAATTCTTGAAGAAGTTCATTAACGAACAAGGAAAAATGCTTCCTCGTCGTTTAAGTGGTAACTCTCTTAAATATCAACGTAAAGTAAGTGACGCAGTTAAGAAAGCACGTCAAATGGCTTTGTTACCTTACGTAACAGATTTATTGAAATAAAACATTTAGTAACCATTCCCTAATTTCTCTTACTAATAAAGTAGAGATTGACAGTCGCAATCATTTGATTGGGCTCTTTGGGAACTAAAACAACAACCATGCAAGTAATATTAATTAAAGACGTTGATCATTTAGGTGGAAAGAATGAGTTGGTAACTGTAAAAAACGGTTATGCTCGTAACTACTTAATCCCTCAAAAGTTTGCTATCGAAGCCAGTTCTTCTAATGTTAAACAATTAGCAGAGCGTCAAAAAGTACAAGCTAAGAATGATGCAGCTTTATTGGCTAAGATCAATGATGTAATTGCAGTATTGAAAGGCGAAAGCGTTAAGATCGGTGCTAAAACTGGTACTAGCGGAAAGATTTTTGGTAGTGTAACTACTTTACAACTTTCAAGAGCTATTCAAGCGCAAAAAGGATTTGATATTGATCGTAAGAAAATCACTATTCTTGATGATGTAAAAGAATTAGGAACTTATAAAGCAAATATCGATTTCGGTAACGGAAAAACCGTTGAAATTGATTTCGAAGTTATAGGAGAATAATATATTTCTATCTTAGTAAAAGAGCCTACAATCATCGATTGCAGGCTCTTTTCTTTTATAGCTACCGCTGTAATTGTCATACAAATACAAGTTTCTCTGACATAAGCTGACAAATAGTCTGACAATTTTGCTTGTTTATAGCAATGGCACAATCCTTGAGAATAGCTATTCTGTCAAAAAATAAAAAGTAATTTTATGGGAAAGATAATTGGAATTGATTTAGGAACAACAAACAGTTGTGTATCCGTAATGGAAGGAAACGAACCGGTAGTAATTGCCAATGAAGAAGGCAGACGTACCACCCCTTCGGTTGTAGGATTTTTAAAGAACGGAGAACGTAAGATTGGTGATCCTGCAAAACGTCAGGCTATTACTAATCCGCATAACACCGTATCGAGTGTTAAACGTTTCATGGGACGTAGATTTGATGAGGTAACTGAAGAAATCAGTCACTGGAGTTATAAAGTAATTAAAGGTGATAACAACACTGTAAGAGTGGATATCGATGGTCGCCCTTATACTCCACAAGAAATCTCTGCTATGATTCTTCAGAAAATGAAGAAGACTGCCGAAGATTACTTGGGTCAGGAAGTAACAGAAGCGGTTATTACCGTACCTGCATACTTTAATGATGCGCAAAGACAAGCTACGAAAGAAGCTGGTGAAATTGCTGGTTTAAATGTTCGTAGAATTGTAAACGAGCCTACTGCAGCTGCATTGGCTTATGGGTTAGATAAAAAACATGCTGATCAAAAGATCGCTGTATTCGATTTGGGTGGTGGTACTTTCGATATCTCTGTTCTTGAATTAGGTGATGGTGTATTTGAAGTAAAATCTACCAATGGTGATACACACTTAGGTGGTGATGATTTTGATAAGGTAATTATGGATTGGTTAGCTGATGAATTTAAAAATCAGGAAGCTATCGATTTACGTAAAGATCCTATGGCTTTACAACGTTTGAAAGAAGCTGCTGAAAAAGCTAAGGTTGAATTGAGTAGTGGAAACGAAACTGAAATCAATCTTCCTTATATCACTGCTGTTGACGGTGTGCCTAAGCACTTAGTGTTGAAATTAAGCCGTGCTAAATTTGAATCATTAGCGGATAAATTATTTGATCGTTGCTTGAAACCATGTGAAATTGCATTGAAAGATGCTGGTTACAATGTCTCTCAGATCGATGAAGTAATCTTAGTAGGTGGTAGTACCCGTATTCCTAAAGTACAGGAATTAGTAGAAAAATTCTTTGGTAAAAAACCTAACCGTAGTGTAAACCCGGATGAGGTAGTTGCTGTAGGTGCTGCTATTCAAGGTGCTGTACTTTCAGGAGATATTAAAGATGTATTGTTGTTAGATGTTACTCCACTTACTTTAGGTATTGAAACTATGGGTGGTGTATTAACTGCCATGATTCCTTCTAATACTACGATTCCTACTAAGAAGATGGAAATCTTCTCTACTGCCAGCGATAATCAACCAGGTGTACAGATTCATGTATTACAAGGAGAAAGACCAATGGCTGCTCAGAATAAGAGTTTAGGTATGTTTAATCTTGATGGAATACCACCATCTCCAAGAGGAGTTCCTCAGATTGAAGTTACTTTCGATATCGATGCTAATGGTTTATTGCATGTAAGTGCAAAAGATAAAGGCACTGGTAAAGAGCAAAAGATTCATATTGAAGCAGGAAGCGGATTGAGCAAAGAAGAAGTTGAACAAATGAAGGCTGATGCTAAGGCTCACGAAGCAGAAGATAAGGCTGCTAAAGAAAGAGTAGAGAAAATAAATCAGGCTGACAGTATGATTTTCCAGACAGAAAAACAACTGAAAGAATTTGGTGATAAAGTTCCTACTGATAAAAAAGCGCCTATTGAAGCTGCTTTAGAAAAGCTGAAAGAAGCGCATAAAGCACAGGATATTGCTGGTATCGATTCTTCTCTTGCTGAATTGAATACTGCATGGACTGCTGCGAGTGAAGAGATTTACAAAGCACAAGCTGAAGGAGCTGCTCCACAAGGTGATGCGGGTGCACAACCTCACGCTGAAGGCGGACAAGCTGCTGGTAACGACCACGTAGAAGACGCTCAGTTTGAAGAAGTAAAATAAGAATTCTTTTTCAGAATATGAAAAGCCTCGGTAGTAATACCGGGGCTTTTTATATTTTCAAATTATG
>CAIVPM010000411.1 GCA_903907815.1 uncultured Chitinophagaceae bacterium
AGGCAACGCCCAAAAACTAATTAGCTAATTAGCTAATGTGCTAATGAATACAGAATTCAAGGCACAAAGGAAAAACAGAATACAAAAACTAAAGACTAAAAAAAGAAAAACTAAAATGAAGTTCTACTTTACTTCTTCCCCAGCTTCAAACTATCCGGCCAGTTATTTACCTGATTGGTGATCGATTTAATTACTGCTTTATCGTCAATAATATACCAGTCCAATACTTGCTGCGTAGTGGTCTTATCCGCATCGAAGTGGAAGAACAATATCGACTTTACTGCAGGATATTTCTTAGGCATATCTTTCAGTGCATCGCCAAACCATTTGCTACGGCTGCCACCAAAAGAAAGACTGCCAAACTCCGACAACATGATGGGCTTTTTAAAAGAAGAAAGTTCGGCATAATACTTTCCAAAAATTTCATCGAAGCTCCACCACTTAGCCCAGGAAGCTACCGGGCCATAGTTTAAAGTACCAATGGCTACATAATCTACAAAGGCATCGCCGGGATAATAATCTTTAAAGAAACCATAAGCAGGGTGGGGGCTCCAGGTCCAGATAACATTGGTAGCGCCTACTTCTTTAAACACATTGTAAACATGTTTCCATGCAGCAATATACTCGGCAGCAGTATTATTTTGTGGCCCCCATGGATAACGGTAAGGGTCATTCATTTCGTGGCCTAAACGTATAAAAATTGGTCCTACTTTCTTTGCCTGCTGTGCCCATTTTTTAATGTAAAAATCATACACACCATTAGCAACATCCGCCATGCCATCTTTATCTCTTTTATCTACTGGCTTCAGCTCGGGGTGTGTTTCATTATCAAAAGCAGCCAACCATGGTTCCCAGGTAATTACCGGTATAGAACCAAGCTCCAGAATACTTTGAATCTTGCTTTTAGGAAACTGATGTTCGGGCTTACTACCCCATGCAGTATATAAATGTATTAAAGGAAAAGTGGTATGCAAAGTATCTTCCAGATCTATCACCGGCTGAAAAGATTGTTCGGTATTATTATCGAAAGCTCCTAAGAAAATTCCTTTGGAATGTTTATACCAGTTCTTGTCAGCAGTCAATGTTTGTAGCCATTTCAGCTTATCTATACGCTTGTCTGTTTTCTCTTCCAGAATTATTTTATCTTCAACAGTTGTTACGGCATCACTTGCTTTGGTTAAGATAGTTTCAATGGGACCTTTGGTCTTTTCGCCCGCCAGCGTTAATGCCATTACAATCCCTATGCCCAATACTAAGGCCACTAAGGTGTACGCAATTCTTTTTGATTTTGATGTCATAACTTACACTTTAATTTTTGATAAATCAACCGTATCCCAGCTATCTTCCGATTTCATACTCCATGCTTCTGCGGCAGCATAAATACCCCCTACCGACATGATGAAAGAAAGTAATGCGAACCCTATCATGGCCCAGGTAATTTCGCGGGTAGCTAATAACTGTGCCTCTGATAAATAATATTTTCTGGCAATAAATATACTAATGATAGCGCCTATAAACAAGAGCACATGAATAACCAATGGCCTTGCAAATGGCGTGAAAGAACCCACTGCAGCTTTTTTAGCAGTAGGAATATAAGGGATGTCGGCATCTACTACACTCAATAAAAAGCCTAAGAAAAATACTGGCCAGCAGGCATATTTAAGAATCATTCCATTGAAGTGTAATCCTCGCTCAGAAGGCGCATGGCTCATCCATCGTTGAACATACATATAGATGGCTATGGCAATTACTACTATTAGTCCGCCTCTTATAAAGAACTCATTAAATTCCATCTGTGCAGGCATGATACCGGTAATGAAAAAGAAGAAGGGTAACAGTGTAAAGAAGCAGGAAGTTGCACCTACTAAATAGTACGTTCCAATGGTAGTGTAAGATAATCTTTGCCAACCGGTAAGCTTCTTGAAAAGCTTTGGAATCTCTACAAATGTTACTTCAAAAACGCCTCTCGACCACTTCAATTGTTGCTTACAAAAAGAACCGAAATCTTCGGGTACTAAACCCCTGCTGATTACTACCGGATTGTAAATAGATTTCCAACCTGCAGCATGGATACGGATAGAAGTAATAAGATCTTCTGCCAGACCAATACCATGTCCACCAGCACTCTCTAAAGCCTTTCTGCGGAAGGTACAATTGGAACCAATAGCTACCGAACCACCAATGCCAAAGAGCCCCATTTGAGTAGGTCCATAAAAAGTATAAGTCTGTTGCGCAGCACCCAAAGCAGTGAATGAACGGTACTGATTGTAGTATGCCTGAGATACTTGAACAAACCCTACTTTCTCATCCTGAAAGTACCCTAAAGTGTGTTCAAAAAAGTTAGGGAAAGGAATATGATCGGGATCAAGCACCAGTATAATATCTTCGGTAGTTAACTTTAAAGCAGCATTAATCTTACCTGCTTTAGCACCAGGAATACCAATCAATTCAAGCCATACAGCCCCGTGACGTTCGGCACAGGCACGGAAGGCAGGATCTTTAGTGTCGTCCAGTAAATAAGTAGTATGTGGATAGGTTATGTTTTTGCAGGCAGCCAAAGTTTTCTCGAACATTTCCATTGGCTCACCCGGACTACTGGTTGTAAAAATAGCAACCTTTAATCCCTGTGGTGCAGGTATATGTGGTGGCTTTTTTATCATCAGATAATTTATCCATATCAGTATCAGTCTTAATATGCTGTACCAGAAACAAGTACTCAATAAAATGAATAACCATAAGGAGCCAATATGTGCCTTGCGAAACCACCAGTCGCCAAATCGTAAAATGCATATAACGCCTGCAATTACCAGTGTAAGCAGTACCAGTTTATCTGAAGCTTTAATGTCCTTTGCTTCAGAGAACTCGAATAGGTTATCTAATTTTTTATTGGTGCTCATTCAATAATAAAATATTTAGAGTGGCATTAATAAATTGTCCGGTATAAAAATTTGTCTTGTGATATTCGTAGGAAGCATTAGCCGACACCCGTTCATTAAATTTGTACAATACTTTTAAGCTTGCATCTATAGGGGTATAGGTTTGTGTAGAATAACTTTTAGTTATTGTTGGAATATTAGTAGGTAAATCTGTTGTATAAAAATAAATTGAAGGATTAGATAAAGTTGCATGAATACCATAACTACCAGAAGCAGTTATGCTTAATCTTCCACTTGCTTTATAATTCAACCATAATAAAGCACTTTGAATCTGTTGAGATTTTGGTGTAAAATAAGGACTATAAACTCCACTGATTACTCCATTATAAAAAATTATATTATCAATTAGTTTGTGATTTACTGTATAGGTATTACTATCAGCATCTGCCTGTTGATAAGCGTATCCAGCTTTGATAGAAAACTTGTTAAGTTTTAAAGCAGGACTCAATACCCATGCAGAGAATGATTTTATAGTATTGCCATCAAACAGCTGTTGTTGATACTGTATTTTACCACTGAATTGTTTAAAGTTCTCTACTGCAATTGCAGTTGTTGCTTCGGTTTGTAAAACCGAAACCTGCGTGCTGGTGCTGGTAAAGAAATAAGGCTTTCTTTCGGCACTTAACAACAATGAAATGCCAGGGTACAGCTTTTTTTGTATACCTAAAGCCCCTGTGAATACGGTGGCATTTGCAAAGGGTAAACTGGTTGCTCCCAAACGGGTATGTAGCTGCATACCCAGATTGTAAAAAGAGAACTTATTGCCTGCCTCTATACTGTAAGCATTAGTAGAACTGCTATCACTTTTAAATTGATGGGTATTACCTTCAATAGACCAGTTTAAAAGATTGCTTTCATATTTATGTAAAGCAGCTCCTGCAGTAATATGTTTTAATGGCTGATCATCAAAATCATACCCTGTTTTAATATCCAGATTAGTAGCACTTAACAAAGAAATTTCATGACGTAATTCCTTTACCAGTTCATTGTTCTTCAGTTTGGCAGGTAAGTGATTCAACACCCTTAAAGCCACGCCAGTATTACCTTGCCAGTAATAAGCTTTAGCTAAATATAGTTGTGCATCTTTCGATAAGCTGTCGTACTTTATGTATTGCTCCAGATGGACTATTGCCTCTTCCTGTTCCCCAATTTCAACTAGCATCATTGCATAGTCCAGCTTAAGATAATAGTTCTTTGGTTGTAACGAAAATGCAGTTTGATAATACGTTTTAGCATTGTCTATTTCCCAGTTCCAGTAAGCCAGTTTTGCAGTAAACCAGATGGCATTAAATTCTTTTGGATGTTTATTTAAATAGGTCTTTAAAATGCGGTAAGGGTCTTTAATATTACCTGCATCTTTTAATCCTTTGCAGAATTGTAGGGTATCTTTATGTTCCTGTGAATACATTTTAGTATGCATTAGTAATGTTGCCATTGCCAATGAAATGCCTGTAATTATCCCTTTAATGTTCCATTTATTGCTATTTGTACCCATATTTAATTCTGTTAGATGTACGAAATATCTAAAACCTTCGTATGGAATATAAATTATTTCTACTTTCTTAGTAGATATTTAATGTTCCCTTATCGTTGCTCGAATGATACAATAATAAGCTAAATTAACATTTGGTTAAATAGGAAAGAATATTTTCCCGGGTATAAATTAATTTTTAATTAGCCTTTTTACTATTGAATTTCCCTAATAAACTAACAACGGTCATTTTTATCCTTGTTATACTTCTGTAGTTTTGCATATTAATTATATAATCACAATTATTATTTATGTTCATCATATTAGTCAACTACAAAGTATCTATAGAAGTAATAGAAAAGAATCTTGTACCTCACGTAGAGTTTTTAAAGAAACAATATAAGCTGGGGAACTTTATAGCATCAGGTAGAAGAGTACCTCGTACCGGGGGAATTATACTATCGAATATGAAAGATAAAGTTCAACTGGAAGATGTGCTGAATCAAGATCCATTTAAACAAAATAACTTAGCCGACTTTGAGGTAATAGAGTTTCTGCCAACTACTACCAATAAGCAGCTTAGCTTCCTGATGGAGGAAGTAGTTTAATACAAGAAAATGGGTTATTAATCTTTATTTCTTTGACATTACGTAAATCAAAGAACTACACTTACGAGGATTAATAAATGTTTTAATGTTGGATATCAGCCCAATGAAAAATGCGCTGATTAAGTTTCCTTTTTCATTTTTATACTGCTCACTAATCATGCTGATATAGAAACTATCATACCACATTGGTTTGATGGCAGTAACATTTAAATTGTGCCTGGCGGCTAACAGTTCTATGCTCTTTGGTGAGAAGTGATAAAGATGTCTTGGCACATCGTATGCAGCCCAGTATTCTTTATATACAGCAGCATCGTATGATGTATAATTAGGAACGGCTATAAAAAGTTTTCCTTCCTGTTTTAATAGCTTACCAAATGCATTCATATAGCCATCCAGATTATGTACATGTTCCAGTACATGCCACATGGTAATTGCATCAAAACTATTGTTGGGAAGATTAAATAAATCAGCAGGAGGTTGTAGTTCCAGCTGAAATTTATTATAGGCAACTGTTCTGGCCGTGTTATCTGGTTCCAGTCCGGTAACAGTCCACTTAGCGGTTTTCATAAAGTTGGCAAATGCTCCTGTACCAGCACCGATATCCAGTAAATTGCCAATCGTTTTCTTAGATTGTGTACATACTATTTTATACTTATTTTTCAAAGTAATAGTACGAACATAATGGTATAGTTTATTAATAATACCCTTATTGGTATCTGAATGGGAAATGTAATTTTCCGATTGATAATATTTGCCAATACTTTCTTCGTCAGCAACATGTTGTGTAAAGCGAAGAGAACAATCAGTACATTCAAATACCTCGTATTGCTCCTGACTTACGGTATAGTCTTTTACTGTTAATACTGCTGAAATGTTTTTACTACTACAACAAGGACATTCCTGGTAGTTAATTATTGACGACATTGAAGATAGATTAGATATAATAATAGAACAATGCAGCCATACCCATAATGGCTAAAATGATGGCATAAACCCACCAGTAATCTTCTTTCTGGCCATGGTGGAATATTTCTTTCTCACCTGGTTTAGGAATATATTCCTGTTCAATCATTCTTACAGACTCCCCTGAATAGTCATAAATGTCTATCAGTTTAGCATGCGTATAAATAGGATTCTGTAAATCAATTGCTTTAAATGACTGCTCTTGTTTTTTCTCAGGGATAAACAACAGGTTACCTTCATAACCAGATTGTAGTTTACCAATTCCTGGCAAAGCAATTCCACCGGCTTCAGCTCCCTGACGTATACGATGAGAGAAGTCTTGAATGGTTTTTAATACATCCACATCCTGCAGCTTCAATTCCTTTTTTAGGTATTCTATAAAAGGTTTATCCATCATTACTGCATCATCCTTAAAACCAATAGTGCTTTCAGGGGGATTAATTTTTCTATGGATAAAATCCATGTGAGCAGGACTTCTATCTACGTAAAAATTACCCAATCCAGGTACACTGACTCTTTGATTCAGTATTAAATATTTGTAAAATAATTGGTACATTAATGTTAGTTTAACGGAACGAATATACAACTCCTCCCAAAACATTAAAGCCTAAAGGCTGATATCTGTTCCAATTTTGGTAATTTGAGCTGAAAATATTGTTGAATTGCATAAATAAATCAAGTTTTGGCATCAGATTAAACTGAACTCCAAGGTTTAAATCCAGTCCCGAACCTACCTGCCCACTCTCTTTTCCCATCACCTGATAGTAGGTGCCATCTTTATAGAAAAGGTCTCCTTTAAGCATAATATCTTTCATGATATAATAACGGGCCGAACCGGTAATTTCCAGTGGCGTTAATCCAAATGGTTGCTTATAATCGTTTTGTTTGGTATATTGATTATAGGTAATAGATCCCATCATAGATAATTTCTCTTGTAGCTGATAGCTAATCTCTCCATGTATCTGCAATGCATTCAACTGAGATTCATAGTAAGTGTTGTAAGTCTGTACATTATGAAGGGTGGAATCGCTGATAAATAAAGGCATGTTCTGCCATTGTTTCAATGCTATTCTACCATTATAGTTAAGATGCTTACCTGCAGTAGATTTAAATCCAAGATAGAATTCTTTCACTACAGTATTGTTTAAGTCAGTTGGATGATCAATAAATGGATTTGTTTGAGTCAGACTTCTATAAGTATTCTTTTGCACATGACCCACATAGCCTGCCTGCAATACGGTTCTTTTATCGTTCAACTTATAGTCGGCAGTAAAGTTCGGTAGGAAGTGAAAAGATTGATTATCCCAGGTAGGTAATATGCCTAACTTAAAGGTAACATTGGTAGCCCTGAGTTTTATATAGGGATCAAAGTAATAAACTCCATTCTGAACTGTCTTTTTAGTGCTGTCATTTATAGAATAACTATACGACGACATGTCTGCAACAAAGCCCATGTTAATCGTCATTAGCTCATTAATCTTTTGTAGATTAACTTTTGCTAAACCACTCACTTCACTTCCTTTATTATTGTCGTAGAAGTAGTTGAACTTAATTTCCGGACTATAAATAATATTGTACTTATTAGGTGCTTTATTGTGAAGCGATGCATCAAATCCAAAGCTGTTGAATGATTGTTTTAGTTGATCTTCCGTAAAAGTATCCAGCTTATTGATACCGTATTTATACTGGGTAGTATTGTCATAATAAATCTTGGTATTCAGCTCTGTATTTCTCTTCGATGCAAAGGTTCCTGTTGCTGATATGCCAGTCTTGCCAAATTTCTGATAGTCTGCATCTCCTTTCGAAGATACATGGTTAAAAGCTACCTGATAAGCCTTTGAATTCGGGTTGCCAAAGTTAGCAATGGCCTCAATAAAAGGAGTGCTATAATTACCAAATCCTACTTTTACATAAGCATGATTTTCCCATTTCAAAGAAGAGTCGATATTCAATGCCAGTGGCTTTAATGGTACCGGCTGATAAGAGAAGAATAAATTCTGCGAAGGCACCTGATAAGTCAATGGTATCTTAGTAGTATCTATAACCGGAGTAGCTGCATAGAAGTTAATCTTTGCCGCAGTTTTCAAAGAAGGTTTAAATGCCGAGGTTATTACTACGGTCTTTGTTTCAAGTGTATCTTCCGGAGCCACTTTAGTACTCGTTGCCTCAGCCTCTGTGTAGTTCTGCGCCTCGTTATCATCGCCCTTTATAGCATGTATCAACGGCTTCACTCTTGGTGCGGAACTTTTCTTCTTGCCCTTACCCTTCGTAGCCGTTTTCTTTTGAGTAGAAGTAGACTTCGCTTTCTTTCCCTTATGCTTCTTTTGTGCATCAGCTGTGTTCACACAAACTGAAACAAAGAATAGTAAGCTTGCCAGTATTTTTATATAGTTCATAATTGTATTTTATTATAAATTGTTATCAGAAAAAGTAGTTCAATCTATTACTTAAAACTTATCACTTCCTCCATTCTTCCCTCTGTATTCTTTTTACTTTTTATTTTTTACTTTTTACTTTGTTAAGGTGTTGTCTCTACTTTATTTACTTTGTTTTTCTCTTCAGTTACTATCAGCAGTTTTGCCTGTGCTATCTTTTTCAGTTCCTCTATCTTAGCATTATCAGCAACACTCTTATAGGTAGCTTCTGCATTAAATAAATCATTTTGTTTCAAGTAAATGTCGCCCAGTAAAATGTAGCTCGATGTTACCCAGTATTCATACGAACCTGTTTTTCTAATTACATCAAAAGCAGCTTTCTCCGACTCTTTCAATTTATTCTGCGTAAATAATATCACCGCAATCTGATACTGTGCTTCTGCACTTAACTCCGATTTGCCAGTTGCAATTACTTGCTTATAAGCAATCATCGATTCATCAAGCAAAGAGTCCGACTGAGTACTTTTTCCCAGTATCATATAGCCATACATTTTATCTTCTGTCGATACAGTTTTCTCTTGCAATAATTCCTTGGCATTTGCCGATGCATCTTTCCACTGTTTCAGTTTAAACTGACTTCTCAGCAATCCTCTCATAGCTTCCAGCTTGTCTTCCTGCTGAGTAGCCAAAGTTTTTACCTGTGTAAAATAAATGGCTGCATTCGGGTAATCCTTCAAATCAAAGTAGCATATTCTCGCGCTTTGCAATGCACTTCTTTCAGCAAACTTATTAGGCGCTTTTGCAGCCACTGCTTTATAGAAAGTAAAAGCAGCATTCACGTCTTTATTTACAATGCTTATTTCAGCAGAGAAGTAGTTTGCTTCCAGGTTGTAACGGCCTTCAGGGAACTTGCCCAGATAATCTTTATAGCCTTTCAGTGCAGCAGTATAATCTTTAGCTTCATATCTAAGCATCGCCGATTTGTAGGTCAGCGAATCTTCTTCTGAGTACGATACCGACTTGCCATTATTCTTCATGAAAGCAATAAACTCATTTGGCTTCTGATCTTCTATAAATATGTTTCTGATATACTCTACCGCCTCATCGCTTTCAGCAGAATTAGGGTAGTTGGTTACCAGTGTTTTAAAGGTACTCAAGGCATCAGGATTCTTGTTCATATTAAAGTAAACAATACCAAGTTTCAGATAAGCCTGAGGCAATAAAGCCGTATTCTTTTTGTTCTTGATTACAAGGTTCAAATAAGGTATCGCTTCTGTATATTTCTCATTGGAAATATAGGTCGATGCAATCTCCAGATTAGCATCAGCAATCAACATAGAGTTTGGATATTTTGTTTCTATCGATTGCAGTAAACCAATCTTATCACCTCCCTTATTGTAGGCGCCAGCAATAATGGCTTTTTGATAAGTAGCGTAGTCTGCAGTACTCAATCCCAATGCAATTATATTGTCGTATTTCTTCAGCGCATCCTTATATTGTTTCTGCATGTATTCGCAGTCAGCCGAGCGTACATAAGCATCCTGCTCTATAGCCGAAGAATTAATGGCAAGATGTTTATTATCCTTACCAAAATAGTTCAGCGCTTCTTTATAATTCTCTTTCTTCAATAAGCAATAACCCAGTATGTATCGTGCATTTACGCTATTTACTTCCCCATTCACATAAGGGTTTTTCAGATAGTTTTGCAGGTTACCTATAGCATCATCATAGTTGCTGCTCTTATACGACATTTCTCCTTTCCAGAAGTATGCATATGGCAGGTAGTTAGAGTTGTACGGCGCTTTTACTATCTGATTAAATATCGACAATGCATTATCCTGATGACCATCATTTATCTCTTCCACAGCACGGCCATAAAGTATCTTAGGATATATCTTTTTAATGTTATCATTCTTCACCGGCAAGCTATCAAACAATACCAGAGCCTCTTTATAGTTACTCGTATTTGCCAGCACACTTACCTCTATTTCTCTTGCCTCATTCTTGTTGCCCGATTCAGGGTATTGCTGCATAAATGCTTTCAATTCTGTAAGCGCAATATCCAGAAAGCCAAGTTCATAACTCAGCTTGGCATAGCTAAATTGCGATACCTCTTTTTGCTTCTTATTACTATTGTTGCTTGCACAGAAAAGGAATGCATTTCTCGCATTCACTTTATCGCCGGTTTTAAGATAAGCATCTGCCAGCAGATACATACAGTTCTGAGCAAGCGAATCATCCTTACCGCCCAGTTGTTTAAATCCGTCGATACATTTATCCCAGCGTCCTGCCGAGTAATAACAGAAAGATAATTCATATAAATCCTCCCTTCTTACCTTCTCCGATTTGTTTACATAAGCCTCCAGAAATGGCAAAGCCTGACTGTATTCTTTCTTATCAAACAGCAAGTGTCCCGCAAGCTGACGAAACTGTATATCGTAGTATTGTTTTCCCTTTTGCAACTGATCCAGCGAGTACGTCAATGCCGAATCTTTATCACCACGGAAGTACAGTATTTCTGCTATATAAAAAGGCACAACAGGCTTATAGGTTTCATCGTTTTCGGCAATCTTAAACGACTTCAATGCATCATCATAATTTTTATCGTAGAACGAGATGAAGGCATAGTAATAGTTCGCATCTATATAATCCGGATTGTCCGGTATTTGTCTGATAGAATTAAACAGCGGCTTAGCCTCCCCAAATTGTTGCGACACAAAATAGGAATAAGCCTTATGAAACTTCATCGATTCTATCTGACTATTTGTAAGGTTGCTGATAGAGGTTTTTAGGTAACATTGAATCGCATTAGCGTACTTCTTTTGTCTGAAATAGTATTCCCCCAGAAAGTAGTTCAGCATCTGCACTCTGTAAGCATTCGGATCGCCCTCTACATAATAGGTAGCCTCCCGCACTATATTTCCATCATTCAGCATCAGCCCACAAACAATGGTATAATATTTCGATTCATCCGCAATCGTTACAGGCAAAAGACTATAATTATTCCATGTCTTTCTCACCTCTTTCAGCAGCGGATAGGCCAGGCTGTACTGCTCGTTCTCAAAGTATTCCTTCGCCGTTTTAAAAGCCGCATCTGCGTCGTTGTATATTTTAGTCGATTGCGCATGGGCAGTATACATCAATATACACGCCATAGCAACCATCCAGCATTTCATCTTCATTCTCATAATACTTCTATTCGTTGTTTAGCAAAGATTTTGTTTTCCTTCCTAATATAACGTGAAAATGAGAATATTTATATCCCCATTGTGATAAAAGCGGTTCAGGATTCTATTGTTTATCAACAATTCACAAATCCTTATAATAAATTGGGGTGAATAATGTAGAAAATTCAATTGCATTAAATTGTTTTATTATTATTTCTATTTCTCTTTCATCCCTTAACTCTTGCCGTTCTACGTTGTTCATTTAAAATTATTGTCCTTACAGCATATTTTCTTTCCACACCATCTTTCTCTATCCGGAGCCCGCTATGTGAATAACTATTTTGAGGTAAAAATGTACCTAAACCTAAAAATCGCCGTTTTCAATTATATAGAATTTCGCACAGTATGACACAATCCAATGAACTAGTAGCTTTATTCAGACTGATAGATGATCCAGACGAGGACGTATATACTGCTGTATCCAGTAAGATTATCGATTATGGTAAGGGTATTATACCCAACCTCGAAAATCTATGGGAAAACAGTATCAGTCAGGATGTACAGTTTAGAATTGAAAATTTAATTCATCGTCTGCAGTTCTCCGATCTTGTTCAGGAGTTTCTGGAATGGAACGAATCGGATGATCAAAACCTAATTTCCGGTGCTTTGCTGGCGGCTAAGTTTCAATACCCCGATCTTAAACCAACTTTTGTTTATCAACAGATAGAAAAGCTTCGTAAAAGTACCTGGCTCGAACTGAATAATTATCTTACTCCACTGGAGCAGGCCAATGTACTGACAAGCATCCTGTTTAAATACTATCAGCTGAAAGGAGAGGAGGTGAAGTATAGCAAGATGTCGGAGTTTAATATTAATAAGGTGCTGGAAAACAAATCGGGCAATGCTATTACCAACGCAATCATTTATCAATCGCTCTGCGAAATGCTGAATGTAAATGCCCGCCTGATAAACATACCAAATCAGATGCTGTTTGCATTTTACCATTCTGATTATGATACCGACTTAACCATGTTATTGCCACAGGATCAGATCATGTTTTATATAGATGCAATAAATGGCAACGCATTCTCGCAAAATGAACTGGACAACTACTTAAAGCGCGAGGGACTTCCTAATTCCGCTGCCTATTATAAGCCAATGACCCACGGTGATTTAATTCATTTACTATTGAAAGAAATGGCGAAATGCTATTTTGCTCCTCACCACAGATTTAAGAGAGATGAGCTGAATGAACTGGCAGATTTGGTATGCTAAATACAGGCACAAAGGCAACGAGGCACAAAGGCACAATGTAATACAGTAGGAAATAAAATATAGAAGTCAGGAGAATACATATAATATGGATGTATTAAACCTTGAACTTCTTAAACCTTTTAAACCTGTTGAACGGCCTAAAGAATTTCATTAAACTTCGTCTTCTGCTTTACAAAGTAATCCCAGACTATTGCACCTTTATAAACTCCTTTTAATTGTTCTATAGGAACTGCATTGGAAGATATATTTTTCTTTCCGTTTATTATCCATTTTACAAAGGCCCAGTGGGCTCTTACTATCGCTTTAAAGAAAGATACATCTCCTGTCAGCAAACCTTTCCAGGCAGATATTGCATCAAGCATAAACCTTATACTGATGGTGATTATTCTTTGTTTTAAAGGAAGATTATTATAAAGCATCATCAGGTTGTTGCGGAAGTTCAAAAACACTTTTCTACCACCTCTTGGTAGGGTGCCTGCTCCTACATGGTATACCTCACTCGCAGGAACTACTACTACTTTATATCCCGATAATTGTATTCTCCAACATAGGTCAATCTCTTCCTGATGAGCAAAGAAGGATGCATTGAATCCTGCTAAATTATGAAACAGTTTGCTTCTAATAAATAAGGCTGCACCGGTAGCCCAGAATATATCCTGCACATCATTGTACTGCCCACGATCTTTCTCCAGTACATCAAATATTCTACCACGGGAGAAGGGGTAACCCAGACAATCAATCCAGCCACCACAAGCACCAGCATATTCAAAGGAAGTGCGGTCGTTATAAGCAATCATTTTTGGTTGAGCCGCACCAATATCAGGATGCAGTTCCATTAAGCTGATTACCGGCTCTATCCAGTTGGCTGGTACTTCTACATCGGAATTCAGGAGTACATAATAATCGGCTGTTACATGCTGTAATGCCCAGTTGTATCCTCCTGCAAACCCATCGTTCTGAGTATTAATAATTACTTCTACTTCAGGGAATTGTGCTTTAACGAAACTAATGGAATCATCGTTAGAGGCATTGTCGGCAACCACTACTTTTTTATTAGTATAAGTAGAGGCCATTACAGAAGGTAGAAACTGTTCAAGGTATTTTCTTCCGTTATAATTTAATATTACAATTGCGACCGATGCTGCTGACAAAATGGTAGTGTTTTGGCAAAAATAGGGGATAGGATAGTAAGTTTAATATTAGGAGTTCAAGTGATAGGTTATAAGTAGTAAGTTATAAGTTGTAAGTGGGGTCAATACTATTTTATTGTAAAACAAAAGTTTATGCAAGGAACTGATTTTAACCATTCAATGTATGTAATAACCGAATAAATAAATTAATACCCTCGATTGTTTTTGCAGCTGTTACATTTGTTAGCACAAAACTACTTATATGACAGAGAAAATATTACTCACTACCAGCACCTCCCTGGAAGGATACAGAATTACCAAACAAATTGGTATTGTAAGAGGGATAACAGTTCGTTCTAGAAGCATCTTAGGCAATATAGCAGGTGGCTTCATGACCATCTTCGGTGGTAGAAGTTCTATTTATACCGAACTATGCGAAAATGCCCGTGAAGAAGCTTTACAACTAATGATTGAACACGGAATATCCGAAGGTTGCAATGCCATTATCAACATGCGCTACGATGCCAACGAAGTAATGAATGGCCTAACTGAAGTGTTGGCTTATGGTACTGCTGTGGTGGTAGAGAAAATAGATTAATTTAATTTTAATTTAGTTAGAAAGGATTTAAGTTGATACTAAATTCGTATTCTTGCAATACAATAAATAATCTTTTATGAAAAAGATATTATTAGGGATAATGTTGTTTTCTGCAACGCAGATGTTTGCACAAAGTCCTAAGTTTACAGCTGCTATGTCGGCAGCCTTGCAACAATTAAAAGATGCTTCTACTCCTGAAGCTATGATAGCACTGGAAGCAAAGTTTGAACGTATCGCCGATGCTGAAAAGACAGAGTGGCTACCATATTATTATGCAGGAACATTAAAGACCAGATTATCCATGCAGCACGCAGGAGGCGATCCTGATAAGTTAGCAGATGATGCAGCAGTACTTGCAGCAAAAGCAGATTCATTAAGTCCAAAGAACAGTGAAATATATTGCCTGAAAAGCATGGTGGCAAGTTCTAAACTTTTGGTAGATCCTCAAAGTCGCTGGATGCAGTATGGTGCAGAATCCAACAAGATGCTGGAAATGGCTAAGAAGATGGATTCAACCAATCCTCGTCCCTTTGTATTACAGGCTATAGGTCTTAAAAATATGCCAGAAGCTTTTGGTGGTGGTTGTACCAGGGCAAAACCATTGGCTGAGAAAGCTGCTAAACTGTTGGCTGCCTTTAAACCTAAAAGTGAGTTAAGTCCACTATGGGGGAAAGATATAGTAGACTCAATTCTGGAAGACTGTAAATAGGAACTAGTAAATTTCAATTATTAAGTAAGTATAAATAGAATCATCCTTTGTAATGAAGGATGATTTTTTATTTAATGCAATTCAAATTATGAACATAATTCAGCTGGGAAATTATAAGCTGTCTAAAGAATGTTCTAAAATTAAAATACTTCCTAATTTTTATTCTTGTCGCAGATTGTACATATTTGCAGCATTAATAATGTGAAACTATATTTATGATTGCTGACGATTGCATAGTTTTTAACAATACTGATGTTGATTTTGCAGATGTAAAACAACTGATTAATAAAAAGCAGCTTATTGGATTAGGGGATAATTCAAAAGAAAGAATTACTACTTGCAGGACCTATCTGGATAATAAACTTTCCGCTTCTGGTGGTTTGTTTTATGGTATCAACACTGGATTCGGTTATTTGCAAAATGTAGCAATCAGTCACGATCAGCTGGAAGAATTACAATCCAACCTTATTCAATCTCACGCCTGCGGAATGGGACATACTGTACCCGTTGAGATAGTTAGATTGATGCTGTTATTTAAAATAAAGTCGCTTGCTTTTGGTCATTCAGGGGTACAATTAGATACGGTACAAAGACTGGTTGATTTATACAATCACGATGTTTTACCGGTGGTATATACACAAGGTTCATTAGGTGCATCAGGCGATCTTGCTCCTTTAAGCCATTTGTGTCTTCCTATATTAGGATTGGGTAAAGTAAAGTATAAAGGAGAAGTAAAAGATTCGCTGGAAGTACTGAATCTATTGGGATTGAAACCATTACACCTGAAATCCAAGGAAGGACTGGCATTGATAAATGGCACGCAGTTCATGAGCTCTTATGGTATGTATTGTCTGAATAAAGCATACGAATTAATTCAGTGGGCCGATCTGATTACCGCCATTTCCCTGGATGCATTCGATGCTACAACACAACCATTTAATCCTGCTATTCATCATATAAGAAGTCATGATGGTCAGGTAGAAACTGCGAAGGTTATTTTAGAACATCTATCGGGTAGCGAAATTGCCGGAAGTGACAAAAAGCAAGTTCAGGATCCATATTCATTCCGTTGTGTACCGCAAGTGCATGGCGCAACAAAAGATACTTTCCATTTTGTACTGAATACCTTTATTAAAGAGATTAATTCTGTAACCGACAATCCAAACATATTCCCTGAAGAAGATCTGATACTAAGTGGAGGTAATTTCCACGGACAGCCCCTTGCTTTAGGCCTGGATTTCTTAGCAATTGCTATGGCAGAGATTGGGAATATTTCGGAGAGAAGAACCTTCCAGCTACTCAGCGGACAGCGTAATTTGCCTTTATTCCTCGTAAAGAATCCTGGGTTGCATTCTGGTTTTATGATTCCACAGTATACTGCTGCAGGAATTGTAAGTGAAAACAAACAATTGTGTACGCCTGCATCTATAGATAGTATTACCTCCTCCAATGGTCAGGAAGATCATGTAAGTATGGGGGCTAATGCTGCTACTAAGTGCTTTAGAGTAATAGAAAATATAGAAAAAGTGCTTGCTATAGAGCTAATGACTGCAGTTCAGGCATTGGAATTCAGAAGACCGCTTAAGAGCTCCGGCATTATTGAAACTATTGTTGCCGATTACAGAAAGGTAGTAAGCTTCAATTCAGAAGATAGAATCTTACATGACGACATGATTGCTTCGGTGGAGTTCCTTCGCTCTTCCTTTAATAAGTATTTTAAGTAATCTGCAGTTAGCAGACTCCATTTTTAATTTTCAGGGACATATTTCCGGTAAAAGTCTATAGCAATTTAAGCAAGAAATATGTCAAAAGAGGGCAAATTGCCTTAAATCGCCTCTAAAGTGGGGTTTTGAACATAAAATGTGGAAAGATTAACGCCAATTTCTCCACAAACAAGACATTCGTCAGTTTTTTGAGCCTATAAACGGTTATCTTCGCAGGGTTATAAAATAAATTTTTATTAGTTATACATGGAAGATAATCAGTTGCCGCAACAAACTAACGATTTCGACAAAATAATCCGTATTAATATTGAGGAGCAGATGAAAACATCCTACATTGATTATTCAATGTCGGTTATTGTTGGAAGAGCTCTGCCGGATATCAGAGATGGTCTGAAGCCCGTACATAGAAGAATAATGTTCGCTATGAACGAATTGGGCATGAACCACAACAAAGCACACAAAAAGTCTGCAAGAGTAGTAGGGGAAGTATTGGGTAAGTATCACCCACATGGTGATTCCTCTGTGTACGATGCTATGGTGCGTATGGCTCAGGAATGGAGCATGCGTTACAAAACCATCGACGGACAGGGTAACTTTGGTAACCAGGATGGTGATAGTCCGGCAGCAATGCGTTATACCGAAGCTCGTCTGGAGAAGTTTGCCGAGTATATGCTGGATGATCTGGATAAAGATACCGTTGATTTTCAATTGAACTTTGATGATTCTTTGAAAGAACCAACCGTTCTTCCTACCCGTATTCCAATGTTATTGGTAAACGGATCTTCGGGTATTGCCGTAGGTATGGCTACCAATATGTTGCCTCACAATCTTAGAGAAGTAATTGACGGTTGTATTGCATATATAGATAATAAAGATATTTCTATCGAAGATTTAATGACCTTCGTAAAGGCTCCGGATTTTCCTACAGGTGGTACCATCTTTGGAATGGAAGGGGTTAAACAAGGATTAATGACAGGTCGTGGAAGAGTGGTATTGAGAGGTAAATGTCAGATAGATGTGAAGCCAAGCGGAAGAGAGCAAATTGTTATTACCGAAGTGCCTTATCAGGTAAACAGAGATAGTCTTACTGATAAAATTGGTCAGTTGGTAAACGATAAGACTATCGAAGGAATCGCTCACGTTAATAATGAAAGTAATAAGCGTGAAGGTACCCGTATAGTTATAGATTTAAAGAGAGATGGCGTTGCCAACGTTATTATTAATCAATTGTTCAAGTTCACAGAACTACAAACAAGTTATGGTATTAATAATGTTGCTCTTACCAAAGGACGTCCTAAGATTCTTAATCTAAAAGACCTGATTTCAGAGTTCATCGAATTTAGAATGGAGGTAGTTATACGCCGTGCCAAATTCGAACTTCGCAAAGCACAGGAAAGAGCTCATATTCTCCAGGGTTACCTTATCGCATTAGATCATTTAGATGAAGTAATCAGATTAATACGTGCTTCCGATAATGCTGATCTTGCAAAGGAAAACCTTATTAACGCAGGCTGGGGTATCGACGAAATACAAGCGAAGGCTATTCTGGAAATGAGGTTGCAACGTTTAACCGGTCTGGAAAGAGATAAAATTAAAGAAGAGTACGAAGGCTTAATGATCATCATTAATGGTCTACAGGAATTATTAGCCAGCGAAGATTTAAGATACGAACTGATTAAAACCGAGCTTCGCGAAATCAGCGAAAAGTTTGGTGATGATAGAAAGACAGAAATTCAATACTTAGCGGATGAAGCTAATATGCTCGACTTTATCAAAGAAGAAGATGTGGTAATTACCATCTCTAATCTTGGATACATGAAGAGAACTACTGCTGCCGATTATCGTACGCAAAAAAGAGGCGGTAGAGGCGCTATAGGAAGCAAGACCCGTGATGAAGATTTTGTAGAGCATTTGTTTGTAGCTTCTACTCACGATACAATGCTATTCTTTACCGAAAAAGGTCGTTGTTTCTGGCTTAATGTTTATCAGATGCCAGAAGGAGAAAAAGCAGGAAAGGGTAGAGCATTGCAAAATCTGATGCAGATACCACAGGATGATAAGGTAAAAGCTATTATCAATGTGAAGAATCTGAACGATAAAGACTATGTTACCAATCACTATATTGTGCTTTGTACCAAACAAGGTTTAATCAAGAAAACTTCTCTCGAAGATTTCAGCAGACCAAGACTTACAGGTGTAAATGCTATCACGATTGTAGAAGGCGATGAATTGCTGGAAGCTAAAATGACCGATGGTAATTGTGAAATTATGATGGCTGTTAAAAGCGGTAGAGCAATCCGTTTCCCAGAAGAAAAAGTTCGTGCAACTGGCCGTGGTGCAATTGGTGTAATTGGAATTGAAGTGGATGATGCTACCGACGAAGTGGTAGGTATGATCTGTATCAATCGTGAAGATAAATCCAAGACTGTAATGGTGGTGAGTGAAAAAGGATTTGGTAAAAGAACAGCTTTAGATGATGAAGATGGCGAAGCAGTTTACCGAGTTACTAACCGTGGTGGTAAAGGGGTGAAGACAATAAACGTAACCGAGAAAACAGGTAGACTGGTAGGTATATTAGATGTAAGTGAAAACGAAGATCTGATTATCACTTGTAAATCTGGTAAAACACTTAGAACACCTATTGCCAGTATCAAACGTTCCAGCAGAAATACACAAGGGGTTACTTTGATAAAAGTGGATGCTAAAGATGCTATTGCTTCTATCTCTAAAGTAAATGAGCAGGAAGAAGAAGTGGTTTTAGATGAAAATGGATTGCCAGTTGTTGCAGCAGTTGAAGGTGAAAATGTTGTAGTTGAAAACGCTATTACGGAAATTACACCGGAAGTGGATAATGATGCAGCAGCAGATGAACCATCAGAAAACGATGATAATAACGATTCAGAAAATTAATTAGGTCATAAAATAAATTATATGAAAAGGTTTTTAATCCTTGCGTTAAGTGTATTAAGTATTGGAGTGTATGCTCAGAAGTACGAAAAAGTACAAACATATTTAATGTTTACTCCTGCGCAAAGCATGAATGCAAAAACAGAGTTAGATAAAATAACCACCGAAAAGCCTAAAGCGCTTGATAAGTCGGAGTACTGGTTGTGGAAAGCGCGTGTGTATTCTTCCGTTTTCAACGATTCTGCTTTAAGAACAGCTAATGCAGGTGCTATTGGTACAGCCTGGGAAGCATTTAGTAAATACACTCAAATGGATCCCGATTTAAAATTAATCAAAGATGATGCTGGAATGCCCGGCTTAGGAATGACTGTTGTAGATCAGATTTATGTAAATACTAT
This sequence comes from uncultured Chitinophagaceae bacterium, assembly GCA_903907815.1. Taxonomy (GTDB): domain Bacteria; phylum Bacteroidota; class Bacteroidia; order Chitinophagales; family Chitinophagaceae; genus CANFLJ01. Next base: position 20,262 of record CAIVPM010000411.1, read on the forward strand.
CAACATTGGATTGGAACACTTTAAAAAAGAACAATGGCCTGAGGCTTTGGATATGTTTCAGTACGCCTACAAAATGGGTGACTTTGTAACAAAGAAAGATCTTAGAGGCAACAAGCAAGCTTACGATACCATCAGTGTTACCTATGCTGGTTATGCAGCGCAGAATGCTAAGAAAACAGATGATGCTTTAAAGTATTATTCTATTCTGGTGAATAGTAAAGTAAAAGACGAGAGCTATCTTCAACAATACAAATTTGTATTGATTGGTTACAGTGATAAAAAGGATTCAGCTTCTTTTTATAAATATTTAGCTATCGCTAAAGAAGTTTATCCTAAAGAAGGATGGGATGAATTTGAATCTGATTTCATTAATAAGAATTATAATATCGATCAAAAGATTGCTTATTACAAACGTCATGATGCTGCCAACGATCTTTCTCCAATGCAGTATTTTCAGTTTGGGGATGATTTCAGTAACCCAACTGCTGAAGATAAAAAATCATTAGATAGTTTAAAACTGGAAGCATTAAAAGCCGAAGGTTTAGATGCCTACAAAAAGGCTTTTGGTAAAGATTCAAAACTGGGCATTGCTGCTTTCAATGCAGGGGTAATTTCTTACAATGTATTCAGCAAATTAGACGATAAGCAAAGAGATAATATTCGTGCCATTCAGGATATCAATACTAAGAAAGCAGAAATTAAAGATCCTGCTAAGAAAAAAGCTTTTGAGCAAAATTCCAAAGCAACTATAGATGCACTAAAAGCTGCTAATGCTGGTATAGATGTTACGATCATCAAAAGTGCTGATGAAGCAATTGAGTGGTTGGAAAAAGCATATAATGCTATGAAAGATATAGCAAAGAGAACCAAAGTTGAAACCAACTGTTTAAACAAATCAGTCGATTTACTGGCAAATGTATTTTCTTACCGTAGAGATAAGGTAAAAACCAAAGACCCTAAAGCTTATGATGCTTTTGATGCTAAGTATAAAGTATACGATGCATTGCATGATAAATACTAATATTAGGATTACACTATATAATAAAGCCGATTCGCGAGAGTCGGCTTTTTTTTTCAATAACTAATAAACATATTCTGTATTTCTAATTTTTTACTTATCACTTTTTACTTTGTCTTGTATTTTCCCCTTTAGGGGATAGGGGTTAGGGCGTTCCGCTGAGGCGGCCGTTGCAGCCTTTCCTATCTTTATATTTCTGCGCTGTATTACGCCCCTTTAGGGGATGTGGGGGTGCGCAGAAATATAAAGGATATTCCTTGCTGCAACTAACGCGAATACATCCGCATTTTGGTATACTTATCAAATGTTAGTCCCCAAACCTCAATTGATAGTAATCTGATAGTGTATCATTACCTCTTCAACGCTTTATACTCAAGTCTTACATTAATCGCTCATCACTAATAGCTTGAAGTTAGGCTCTAAACATTGAACGCGAAGCTCCCAACACTGAATTGCGATCTTCTACACCTGACCGCTGTCATTCCACATATGAATTCCAGTATTTCGCACCTGACGTTTTCACTTCCACACCTGACCGCTGGCATTCCACACATGAATTCCAGTATTTCGCACCCGACGGTTTTACTTCCGCACCTGTCCGCTCTCTTTGTGCATATGAAGTTAGCTTATCCCTCATTTACTGTATTCGTTGTACACTAAAAGTTCTCGTCTTAACTTCTAATCTGGCTTTCATTAAAGTGTAAAATCAACATTTCTATCATTAAAACAATACTTCTACAGTTCATTTTACACCAAACTGCTATGCCCTGTTTACTATCCTCATTACAATTATTTTAGCAGGAACATTAGTTTGAATAAAAAATGCTTTTATATTGCATCAAAGCATCAGCATGTCATTCGACAATCATCTGCGACAGAGTTTAATATGGCGGGGATTCTATTTCCTTACACTATTCACTTCCAATGTAGTGTTATCTCGCTTTTTGCTGGCTTCAGGTAGCGGTATGTTGTTTTATTTCTCTACTATTTTCTCTTTAGTAGTCGTAGTATTTGGCTTAAGTCTCGAAAGCGCTTTTACCTACTACGCCTCTTCCAATGCCATAGAAGATAGAAAGCTGTTGCCAATAGGTATTTTCTGGTCGCTGGCAATTACCCTTGTATTATACTTTTTATTGCCATATTATTTTAGTCGTTTCGAAAAGTGCGATAGCTATCATTCATTGCTATATACTCAATATGGGTGTTTGTATACCTTGGGTATATTGTTAACCAATTATAGCCTTGCATTATTTTATAGTAAGGGCGATTATTACCTGCCCAATATGGCTATGGGTTTATTAAATGTATTGTTCATTGCAGCATTATTTTACCTGCATTTTACTATAAAGAATAATGAGTTGGTTATGAGGTCTTATTTTATATATAACCTCTCTCAAGGCTTGTTGTTATTGCTGCTATATAAGTTCTTTGTATTACACAAAAAGCCACTGAAACTTCCTCATAAGGCCAATCTCCAGCAGGTGTTTAAATTCGCACTTACATGCTTCCTTGCCAACTTGGTATTTTTCCTGGTATATAGAATAGATTTCTGGTTTGTAAAGTCAAATTGTAATGCTAGCGATCTGGGTAATTATATACAAGCTTCCAAACTGGGACAGATGTTTTTAATTATACCTCAGATAATTGCCAGTGCCATATTCCCACAGACTGCAACCGGTAATAATGCCGATGGTATTGTTGCTGCTATTAAAGCACTCTCCCGTATTCTGTTACAATTTTTTATGGTAATAATAATACTGACAGGTATATTGGGGAAAGCAATATTTCTATTGTTATTTGGTGCAAGTTTTAATACTATGTACTGGCCAATGTTATTGTTGCTTCCGGGTATATTTTTCCTATGCAATCTTACATTAATAGCTGCCTACTTTGGAGGTAAAGGAAAAGTGAAACATAATTTAACAGGAGCTTCTATAGCATTGGTGGTAGTTTTACTGGGCAATATATTAATGCTGAAACATTATGGTATTGGAATAGCTGCTATAGTAAGTACCATTGGTTATGGCGTAAATTATTTATATGCTATCCTGCAATTCAGGAAACATGAATCGTATAGCTGGATGGAGTTTATTAAATGGAATAAAGAAGACTGGAACTGGTTAATTAAAATGCTGTGGAACAGATAAAGAATAGTAAGAAAATATTGTGGTTAGCAAGCTGGTACCCTGGAGAGTACGAGCATACCAACGGCGATTTTGTACAACGTCATGCAAGAGCAGTTGCGTTGTATACTACTGTTGATGTTATTCATGTAGCACAAGCTGGAATAGATATTGCTACTAAAAGAAATACCACTATTACAAAAGAAGGTAATCTAACAGAATATAATTATTCATTTCATCACACGCCTGTAAGTATTTCGTTGATTAATAAAGTGCTGTATAACCTTCGATATTTATCTTTTTATAAACAGATATTAAAGCAGTACATACAAGAAAAAGGAAAGCCAGATGTAGTGCATGTACATGCACCTATGAAGGCAGGTATACTGGCGGTATGGATGAAGAAGAAATACGGTATTCCTTTTATGGTTACTGAGCATTCTTCTATGTACGATCCTGCAGCAATAGATAATTATTACAACAGATCAAGCTACTTTAAAAGGAACACCGAAACAGTTTTTAAAGAAGCTGTAAAGGTTACTTGTGTGTCTGATACCATTGGACAATTAATTAAAAATATATTCCAGCTTCATAAGGTGGAAGTGATTCATAATGTGGTTCA
>CAIVPM010000412.1 GCA_903907815.1 uncultured Chitinophagaceae bacterium
AGAATAAATAATATTATACAGACAAAATAAATACTCTTTTTTTTCAACCATACTTCTGTTTCTGAAAACATTTTAATATTAGAAATATTATTTGTAGTCCAATCGTGACTTGAATTACCAGAAATTTTTTTTCTATTATATAATCCAGTACCGGGAATACCAGTATTCAAATAAGTACCTTTCGATCCCGTATTTATGCTAAGCCCTCTCTTCCCAAAAGTTGTAGAAATGCCACTTTTACTTAAATTTATTTTTACGCCGGGAATAATATTTATTGATTTCCTATATCTCATGTATTGATTATTTAAGTTTTATTATGTCAGGTATGCAAATACTTCCAAAACAAATTTAGACTAAAAGGCATTTTAGAAATAAAATATTTATTTTCTCTGTTTGTTAAAACAATAATAGTGGCATAAACAATTGCCTTTAAAGGGTATTTACCCATTTGTTTATAAATAACCATACTTATCCCCTATTCCCCGTACCTTTCCATCCAACTTAACGGCAGGTAGCTGTTTTATATACCGTTTATAGTCCTGTAAAAGGGATTATTTTAAACCGGTATAAACATAAAAACATGCATGCTAAAATTCCTGTTCTTTCGCAGCCTTCCAGTGCTGCTTTTGAGTTAAATAACTGTCTTTTAAAAATTAGTCGTATAGAAATACTGCCTAATGGCTTGCAGGTAAATGAGGATGACATACCAGAGGCTGCGTATTTTGAAAATGTAAACGTAAATGGTTTTTTATTTTTAAGCCCCTGTTATAATATAAAGCCCAATAAAATACATATCAGACAGTATGGTAAAGACAATAGTTGCCTAATGATTACGGGTACTTTAAAAGAACTAGTGAAATACTTTCCACCCGATATTTTCGTACAAATTCATGCATCCTATATTATCAATAAAAACTATGTAAGTTTTATTAGCCCCAATTACGAAATTTATCTATTTGGTTATGATTATCCCTTGCCCATTGGCAGAAACTTTGCCAATAATGTGAATTGTATATTCCAACCACAAGGGCCAGGGCTGCATAAAAGGAGTCACCATAAAAATACAGGGATTTAGGAGACAGGAGAATACACACAACAGTTACTGGTAACTGGCAACTAGGAACTGGTAACTAGAAACTTTAAACTGCTAATTCGCCTTCCGCACTCCGCCCCTTTCTGTCGTTTATCAGCCCCATTCTGTTGTTCAACAGCCCATTACTGTTTTGTTTCACGTTTATAGTATCCAAATTAATAATTGCCTCCAATTTTACCCTCGCAAAAATGAAATAGCAGATAAAGCAACATCATTGGCGCACAAGAAGTTCTTTGGATGATTTTATAAAAATGAGGGGATGAAAAGATAAGATGAAGAAAACTCCTTATAATCTGTTTCGAATGCATTATAAAGTCTTTCAAGACCTATATAATTTGTTTCAAATGCATTATAAAGTCTTTCAAGTCCTATATAATCTGTTTCAAATGCATTATAAAGTGTTTCAAGACCTATATAATTTGTTTCAAATACATTA